>NZ_AUTP01000034.1:0-37391 GCF_000498075.1 Pseudoalteromonas sp. TAB23 | reverse complement strand
CATTTACCCGCTAGCGCAGTATCAACACCTACTACAGAGCAAGCAGAGCCTGAAAAAGGGCCGCATAATGGTCGTATGCTTCGTGAAGGAAGCTTCGCATTGGAGTTAGCGATTTTCGAAACAGGCGTACCACCTGAGTTTAGAGTATGGTTAACGGATAATAAAAACCCAATTAATCCCGACGATGTTGAATTAACGGTTACGTTAACCCGATTAGGTAATGTGATTGATGATATTAAGTTTATTAGCCAAAGTGACTTTTTACGTGGGGATATGGAAATTTACGAACCGCACTCTTTTATTGTCACAGTAAATGCGAGCTACCAAGGAAAAAAATATCGTTGGCAATACGATAACCTAGAGGGGCGAACAAAAATCGAACCCGCAGTAGCAGATGCAATGGCGATTGAAACTGCAATTGCAGGGTCTCAAAAGCTTCATCAAACGATCCCTGCTTATGGACAGGTTTGGTTACCGCCGAGTGCGCACCGCACTGTTTTTGCACGTTTTGAAGGTGTTATTACACACTTAAATGTAAAGCTTGGCGATAAAGTAAATAAAGGCCAAACTTTAATGACGATTGAAAGTAATGAAAGTTTAAACCCCTATGAGATAAAATCGCCTATTGCTGGTTTTGTCGCAAAACAAATGGCTAATTCAGGTGAGCAAACGAATAACCGAGAACTGCTTGTTATCACAGACGCGAGTCAATCTGTCGTTAAATTAGCAGTCTACCCGAGCGATTACAGCAAAGTATCTCAAGGCACTCTAGTGAGTATTAAGGCAGAAGGTAGTCTTGTGAATATTGCTGGTAAGGTATCATTTATAGAGCCAAAAGTTAGAAGTGATCAGGCAAGAATGGTGTGGGTTACGTTGGCACAACAGGCTGAGCCTTTGTTGGAAGGGAGTTTTGTTAAAGCCGATATTGAAACTGCTTCTTTTGAAGTTCCTTTAGCGGTAAAGAAAATAGGCTTACAGAGCTTTCGTGATTTTACGGTCGTGTATGCAAAAGTCGCTGATGAATATGAAGTCAGGATGCTTGAGCTGGGTCGTTCAGATGCAACATGGGTAGAGGTACTAGGTGGACTGCCTGCTGGTACTGAGTATGTTACTGAAAATAGCTACATCATCAAAGCCGATATTGAAAAGTCTGGCGCGTCACACGATCACTAGGAGAGCGTAATGTTAGAATCGATTTTACGCTTTGCTATAAAGCGAAATATCCTCGTTCTTGTCATGGTATTAGCCATTGCAGGATTAGGCTTATGGAATTTTACTAAACTACCTATTGATGCAGTACCTGATATAACTAATGTTCAGGTTATGATCAACACCGAAGCGCCAGGCTATACGCCGTTAGAGGTTGAACAACGCGTTACTTTTCCCCTCGAAAATGCATTAGCTGGGCTACCAGGGCTTGTAAACACACGTTCTGTGTCTCGTTATGGTTTATCGCAAGTTATTGCTATTTTTTCTGATGATACCGATGTTTACTTTGCTCGCCAGTTGGTTAATGAGCGGCTGTCTAGTGCTCGTTCCGAGTTACCGATAAACCTTTTACCTGAGCTTGGCCCGATAGCTACTGGGTTAGGTGAAATTTTTATGTTTACGGTTGATGCTGTGCCTGGCGCTAAAAACCCCGACGGTAGTGATGTAACCCCCATTGATTTACGAACAGTACATGACTGGACAATTCGCCCTCAATTAATGCGGGTGCCTGGTGTTGTTGAAGTAAACCCTATTGGTGGTTACGAGCGTGAAATTCTCGTTGCGTTTAAACCTGAAAAACTACTGGCTTATAATCTTACCTCAGCAGATGTTGTTGATGCTATTGGTCAAAACAACCAAAACCAAGGCACCGGATTTATTGAAAAAAGCGGTGCGCAATGGTTAATTCGTGTCCCAGGTCAGGTTGCTGGTTTAACTGAAATCACTAATTTACCCATCAAAACTATAGACGGCAGTGCAGTGTTTATTAAAGATGTTGCCACTATAAGTGATGGTAAAGGGTTGCGTACTGGTGCTGCTACACAAAATGGCCGCGAAGTGGTGATGAGCACCGTGTTCATGCTAATAGGAGAAAACAGCCGCACAGTTGCACAAGGCGTTGGTGAAAAGTTAAAAGAAATCAATGGCAGTTTACCCGAAGGCATTGTCGCAAAAGCGGTGTATGACCGCACCAAACTTGTAGATAAAACACTTTCAACCGTTCAGACTAATCTGCTCGAAGGAGCCATTTTAGTGATTGTTGTATTATTTGTATTACTGGGTAATTTTAGAGCCGCATTTTTAACGGCCTTAGTTATCCCGTTTGCAATGTTAATGACAATAACTGGTATGGTACACACGCGTGTCAGTGCAAATTTGATGAGTTTAGGAGCTTTAGATTTTGGTCTGCTGGTTGATGGTACGATAATTATCGTCGAAAATTGCTTACGGCGTCTAGGGATGAAAGGCGATGCACCCCTTTCGTTGAAAGCGCGTTTGGAGGTCGTTTTTACAGCAACGCGCGAGGTCATACGACCCGCTTTATTTGGTGTATTTATTATCACCGTAGTTTATTTACCTATCTTTGCGCTGGAAGGTGTCGAAGGTAAAATGTTCCATCCGATGGCAATAACCGTTGTGATCGCTCTGCTTTGCTCAATGGCGCTTTCAATCACATTTGTGCCCGCAATGGTGGCTTTACTATTTAAGAAACCGGTTAAAGAAAAACCTAACCATATTATGCTAGGGTTAAGTCGTATTTATAAGCCGGTACTCTCATTAGCATTAAAAGGCCGCTGGGCTGTGGTGCTAATAGCTTGTTTACTCGTAACATTCTTTGGTTATCAAGCCACACGCTTAGGAAGCGAGTTTGCACCAAATCTTGATGAAGGAGACATTGCCATGCATGCGCTTCGTATTCCTGGTACATCATTAAGCCAAGCGATTGAGCTACAAAAAGTGTTGGAAGAAAAAATTACGCAGATGCCTGAAGTCGAGCGCGTATTTGCAAAAATTGGCACCGCAGATGTAGCAACAGATGCAGTACCCCCTAGCGTAGCCGATAACTTTATTATTCTAAAACCACGAGAGCAATGGCCAAACCCTGATAAGTCAAAAGCACAAATTGTTGAAGAGTTAGCAGCCTTAGTTAAGCCAATTCCAGGTAACCGCTATGAGTTTTTACAACCAATTCAAATGCGCTTTAATGAATTATTAGCAGGTGTACGCGCTGAGCTGGCAATTAAAGTGTTTGGTGATGACTTTGAAACACTTGCTGCGTTAGGTAAAGAGATTGAATCTGCTATTGGAAATGTTGACGGTATTGCCGATTTAATGGTTGAGCAAACAAGCGGGTTGCCAATGCTTGAAATTGTACCCAATGTTGAAAAACTAAGCCAGTTTGGTATCAGCAAAGCACACATTCAGTCACAGTTAGCCACCGCATTAGGAGGGACTATTGCAGGTAAGTATTATCAAGGGGATATCCGCTCTAATATTGTTGTTCGTTTAGAAGAGCAGCAGCGTAATAATGTGCAAGAGATAGGTTACTTACCTATTAATTTACCTAATGGTCGCGCTGTGCCGCTCCAAGAGTTAGCAACAATCAAACTCACTAATGGCGCAAGTCAAATTAATCGCGAAAATGCTAAACGTCGTATTGTAGTGACTACCAATGTACGAGGACGTGACTTAGGAAGCTTTGTTGGAGATATTCAAACAATTATTGAAGATAAAGTCACTATTCCTGCTGGTTATTGGATTGAATACGGAGGAACGTATCAAAAGTTACAATCGGCCTCTGAGCGTTTGAGTGTGGTTGTGCCCGTTACATTGTTAATGATTATAGGCTTGCTTATTTTAGCTTTAAACTCACTTAAAGATGCTGCGATTATTTTTACCGGTGTGCCTTTAGCGCTTACCGGCGGAATTGCAGCACTGCTGTTACGTGATATTCCATTTTCAATATCTGCAGCGGTCGGTTTTATTGCTTTATCCGGCATTGCCATATTAAACGGCTTGGTAATGGTATCGTTTATTCGTGAATTACGCAGCTCAGGAATGGGGCTTAATCAAGCGATAACAGAGGGGGCATTAACACGTCTTCGCCCAGTGATAACTACAGCACTGGTTGCCTCATTAGGATTTATTCCTATGGCACTTAATACAGGGATTGGCTCAGAAGTACAGCGGCCTTTAGCAACCGTGGTAATTGGCGGCATTATTTCGTCGACCTTACTAACATTATTTGTGATCCCCGCACTGTATCGACTTTTACACAATGAAAAGGAGTCTATTTTGACTGAAAGTGAAACGTTGGAGCAACATGATGTCAACTAAAATAATAAACGTTAGCATAATGATTATGGTGCTTGTTTTGGCTTTTCTTAGCTTTGAGACCTTGGCCCATGGAGTTGATGACAGCACTCGCGCTTTTTTAGAGCAAAACCAAGGCGTACAGTTTGTGCCATTTATTTATATTGGTGCAAAGCACATGATCACCGGTTACGACCATATATTGTTTTTAATCGGTGTGATCTTCTTTTTGTATCGCAGTAAAGAGGTTTTGCTGTATGTAACCATGTTCACCATCGGCCACAGCACAACGTTACTATTAGGTGTGCTTGGCGATATTCAGATTAATGCCTATTTAATTGACGCTATTATTGGTTTTTCAGTTATTTATAAGGGCTTTGATAACTTAGGTGGGTTTAAGCGTTGTTTTAATTGGCAGCCAAATACAAAAATGGCGGTGCTTATTTTTGGTTTGTTTCATGGCTTTGGTCTAGCAACCAAGTTACAAGAGTTTCAATTACCCGAAGATGGATTACTGACAAACCTAATCGCCTTTAATATTGGCGTAGAGCTTGGCCAATTTTTAGCGCTCGCAGTTATTTTAATTGCCATTAATGCATGGCGTAAACTGCCGTCATTTCAACGTTTTTCAACATTCACCAACGGTGTATTAATGAGTGCCGGTTTAATGCTAGTCGGCTTTCAGTTAACCGGTTATATGATTAATTAATTTAGAGAAATATATGCAACATACAGTTAGTTCAAAAACACTTATAAAAGCCAGTATTACCGCTTCATTAGTTGCGATAATCGCCCTTGTGCTATTTATTCTTCCGGCCGAATATAACATTGATCCAACCGGACTCGGTAAACAACTGGGCGTTACTAAAATAGCTCAGGCATCAGCGCAAAAACCACTTAAAACATCAGATTCATTGCAAGTGGGCAGTGATGAGTTTCAAACAATTGAAGTCACTATCCCTGCAAATCGCGGGGTTGAATATAAATTTGAGATGCAACAATATGAAAAAATGACCTACGAATGGATGACCGATGGCGCTTCTTTACATTTTGATTTACACGGAGAGCCAGCAGGAGACACAACCGGTTACTTCGAAAGCTATGCAATTGCCAATTTAAGCGAAATGAAGGGCAGCTTTACCGCCCCATTTGGGGGCTCACATGGCTGGTACTGGAAAAACAACTCAGATAACCCCGTAGCTATACAGCTTTTAGTAAAAGGACAATATAAAGTAATTGGCTTAAAACAATAAACTTAAAACTTAAAACTTAATAGGAGAAAACAATGAATAGATTAATTCCAATAGCATTAGTTTGTATTTCATTAATGAGTACTGGTGTTCTAGCACATAGTGATCATGGTCACGTTAGCGATCAACAAGCTATTAGTATTGCAGCTAAATCAATAAAGAAATTGGCCTTTAAAGACTATGGTTTTGAGGTTGGAAAACTAAATGATTCTTGGAAAGGTATTTCTTCAGAAGCATTTACTGTCGTAAACGAGAGCGATGATACTTATATTATCCAAGCATCAAATGATAGTGAACAAGTTTATTTCAAAATAGCTAAAAATGGTCAGCTTGTAGATGTAAAATCGAAGAACGATTTCTAATCTAATTGTTAATTGGCACTGTGAGTTTTTACAGTGCCAATTAACTATTTATCGTCAAAAACACTTTTAGCTATTTAGCAATCGAAGTTGGTGAGGTCTTCGAAGTGTCAGAACAGATTGATGCTGGACTCAAAGAGATAATTCAGACTTTAGACTGAGTCAGGTACCCCCATAAATAAACTGTTCATTATATTTTTAAATTAAATACTTTACCTTCTACCTGGCAAGCATCCATATCCCAGCAGCGATCATAAACAGGTTTTCTGTAAGTGAAATAAAGCCTAACGGTACATTACTATCACCGCCTACACATGCACATTTGAGTTCGCGCTTATCTATATATACGGCTTTAAAAACAGAAACAGCACCAACACCACCAATAAATAATGAAATAGGAGCAATACTATATGCTGGCAACCCAGCTATCATTCCAATACCAACAAACGCTTCTAAAAATGGGTAAACATAGGCATACCTCACTACTTTCATCGCCACTAAGTCATAAGTGATAAATGAATTTGAGAAACTAAATAAATCTTGAAGTTTTTGTATTGCCAACACAGCCATAGTTAACGCAACAAATAGCTCCACGGTTTTCATGGAAATTAATCCATGACCCATTGCAAAACTAAATGCCAAACTTAGTAAAAATGCGACCGCGAAGATTGCAATAACCGGGGTGTAAGTTGTACCTTGCTGTCCAGCTTTTGGCTTATCAAAGTAATCACGTAAGTCGTCATAACCACCGATACGTTTATCAGCAATAAATGTTTGTGGTGTGGTCTCTACGTTGTGCTTTGCTTTAAATTTATCTGTTTGTTCACGAGAAGATAATAAGTGATCATTAACATCATAACCCTCGCGTTCTAGAAGGTCTTTTGACTTTAAGCCAAATGGGCAAATATGCTCATCTGTTGCCATTCTATAAAGCTCTGCTGATTTACTCATGTTTAGCTCCCTTTTACGTATTCTTATAAAATTTTACTTAGCATTAAAATCCGGTACAGCTCTAGATTGTGCTTGTTCCTGAGTTTCTGCTAGGCCATTTTTTTCTATATCGTTCAGTAACCACTGCATCTCTTTAATCTCACGACGCTGTGCTTCAATAATATTTGTTGCAAGCTCTTGGACGCGCTTGTCTTTGATATTAGCTCTATCACTAGTCAGTATAGCGATTGAATGATGCGGTATCATGGCTGACATCCAAGACTGATCGTTGACCGTTATTTGCGAACGTACTAAAAATAATGCGCCTACAAAGCTAATAATGCTGATCCCTAAAACTACGCTGTTTTTCTTTTTATCCTTATACATATTTAGCATAAACAACAGCATAACTACCGCCATTGCAGCCCCCATATAAATAGCCATATAGGTACGCGTTTCACTAAAAAACACATGGCTTAGCTGATAACTATTCAAATACATTAGTACAAACATGACTAATGTTGATGTGGCTATCATTAAGAAAAATTTTAAATACTGTGACATTACAATGGCTCCTTTTCAGTTGTTCAACTTGTATTTTATTTATACTAAGGGGTATTACTTACAATTTATAAGGCGTAAGCCCACTATATATTTAATCATCGCATTAATACTTACGGCTAATTCAATAACTATGCCATAAGAGTTAAAACTGCACTGCGTATTTGCTGATATGCTTATAAGTATGTTGCTGTGAATCTTGAGTAAGTACTTCAATATTATATTTATGAAAACGATTGCCCATCTCCATACCTGGCGTGCCAACAGGCATTGCCGGAACTGTCAGCCCGATCGTTTTCTGAGGGTGTTGTTCAGCTAAAAACTGCTTTATATATTTAGCTGGCACGTGCCCTTCAAAAACATACCCATCGGCTGAAACAGCGCTATGGCATGAGCGCATATTTGGCTTTATTTGATATTGAGCTTTAATTAGCCCCATATCAGCAACATCTATTGCTTTTGTTTTAATGCCACTTTCATTAATATGCTCAATCCATTTTTTACAGCACCCACAGTTTTTACTTTTATAAACTGTCAACTCAATCTCTGTTTTATCTTTTTCTATGGCCTCTTGGACTGGCAATACACTGTGTGGGTTTTCCATACTTTTTACTGATATAGACACCGCCAACATCACTGAAAGTGCAGTTGTTATGTACGTTAATCGCATGTTACTTCCTTAATTTGACCAATGAATATGTGTGATTTTCCAGCCATTGCGGGTCTTTTTTAGAGTCATTGACTCCATACCCGTTGTGTTAATGGCTTTACCTTTGTAGCTGCCCATCGTTTCACTTCGCGAAATGGAGTAAGCGATATCACCACTTATATAAACCTGATGTTCTAATAGTTTGCTATTAACCGAACTGAGGTATTTCATATCCGCTAGCATGTGGTGATTTGCATATTCATCGGCAGAACGCTCAACGCCTCCGCCTTCAAAAATAATGACGTTATCAGCTAATAATGAGCGAGCTTTTTTTTGATCACTTTGATTTAATGCTTGGTGAAAGGCACTTACTGCTTGCGCAGCTGGGGTATCGGTACCAACAAATAACACACGCTCATTTGCATGTTCCTCATTCTTGTGTGCGCTTACAGCTAGTGAGTTCAATGCGCCAAAAAGTAATAGCGATGTTATGATTATTTTTGCAGAGTTATTAAACATGTTGCTCTCTTTTTATTAAATTAATTTGGGGGACCAACAAGTGTGGTGAACACGCTTGTTGTAATAAGTACAAAAGCAGCTATCAGCATTTCTACACTGATGGAACGTTTTAGTGTACCTACATGCTGTTTTTGGGTGATTCTCGGAACTAAAATTAGTTTGTGCCAAGCCCCCATCATAAGCATCGCGCTCACTAGTAGCAGTTTTAGCAAAATTAATTGCCCATAACTTGACGTGAACAGCGCTGATAACGAATGCAGGTAATTAAGCAAAAGCGCTAAACCTGAAATAAGCAGCACAAATACAACGATGATGGCTAAGTGCCCAAACAGGTGCATTACCTTCTTAACTTCATGAACAGATAATATGGTACAGCTTTTATATAGTGGCCACAGTGACCCCACCCAACTTGCTATTGCAAGAAGGTGAAAAGTTAACATGCTTTTTACTAACCCATTTTCATTTGCACTGTGACCTGTGAAAGTGAAGCTATATGCAATAGATATAAGCAAAACCAACATAACTGTATTATTTATAACCACTGCAAAACGGTGCTTTATGTTAATGCGCCAATTAAGTGCAACAATCATAGCCACAAAAAGCGCTGCGCCTCTGAAAAGAGCTTGTTCTCCTATAACTGATTGCCAAACAATCTCTTGCATAAAAGGGTCTAGCATTCCCGTTACACCAGATTCTGCAATTGCACCAGCTTCAATTGGTACTTGTAAAATGACAGCAATAAAACCCAATGCCACACATTGAATTTGCCAGCGCTTTAAATACTGAGAGAAACTTATAAAGTGATGACCAGATAAATTACTGGCGATAATAAAACGAATTAAAAAAGTACCAGCAAGTGCGGCCAAAGCACTATAGCTTGCTAGCTTTAATAATAGTAAAAGTACTGACCATTCACTTACTTGTATCATGCTGCTACTTAATGATTGTGTTTGCTGTGGGCATTAGATTGTTCTTGCATCATATTACTTGACTCACTTTGATGTACCATAAAAGAAAACGAATCTGACATTTTATGTCCATCCCCCCCAAGTACTGTCCATTTAACCGTGTAGGTACCATGTGCTAAACTCGGCAGCGACCAATTAAAGTCTGTGCTTGGGGTGGAGCTAGGTTTGAAATCAAAGTTTATTGATTTATTTTTTTCATCTTTGATGATGACTTTTGCTAGCCTTACTTCACCACCAAAAGTTAACGAAAGTTGCTCTGGGCTTTGCATTAACATGGCTTCTTGCGTAGGTGTTGATTGCTTGAGTGATATATGCGCTGATGCGGAAAATGTAAGCACTAAACCTAAAATAACTACTGCAGAATTAAATAACTTCATAATTACCTCTTATTTAAAATGATTAAAACCAAAATTTAATACCCGCAACAAATGCGGTGTTATTGCTACTTTGTCCACTTGATGTGGCATAGTCGGCGGTACTGCCAAATTTATTGCTCCATTCAACGCCAATATAGGGCGCAAACTGGCGTGTAAACTCATAACGAACCCTAAAGCCAATCGCGCTGCTTGATAGGCCACTTCCAAGTTCGTTTTGTTTATCGTTTTTGCCATAAAGTGTAATTTCGGCTCGCGGTTGTATAATTAACTTTTGCGTGAGTAGTAGTTCGTACTCTGCCTCTAACGTAAATGCGGTACTGCCTCGCTCACCTACGTACGCTGTCATATCAAGTTCAAACCAGTAAGGGGCTAAACCTTGTAAGCCAAAAGCCAACCATTGCCGATTTTCACCTTCTTTATTGTAATCAAGACGAACACCTGCTTGAGTATCCCAATATGCTGATACGGCGTGACCCCATAAAATATCGGTTTGGTTTTCCTCAAGGCTTCCTTCGCTGAAATCCCCCTCAGTTTTAACTACCAATCGATCAAAGGTAGTGCCGTACCATGCTTGTAAGTCAAATACACCTGCATTTGCTTGCTCGTTATATTCAAGACGATCGCCTAGTAATGCGTAAAATGGATGCTCATCAGCGAGTGTTAATCGCTCATTGCCCTCAAGCACATATGGGCCTTCTGTTAAAGTTGTTCCCGCAGAGTAAGCATGAGGGTCTCTTGCATCTTTAGGTGCATCTCCCCCTTGTGGTTGCATCTTAGCGCTACTCTTTTGTGCCATTTCACTTTGCGCTAATAAAGGGAAGCTAATTAATGAAGCCCCAGTTAACATTAATAAACCTAATGATTTAGATAGTTTTAATTGTTTCATGATACGACTACCTCTCTAAACATGCCGGCATCCATATGGAATAATAAATGACAATGCCAAGCCCAGCGCCCTACATCGTGAGGGGTGGTTAAGAAGCTGATTCTTTGTGCGGGTTGAACAGGTATCGTATGACGTCGCACTTGCACATCACCTTGCTCGTTTTCTAAATCACTCCACATACCATGCAAATGCATAGGGTGTGTCATCATGGTATCGTTTTGTAAAATAACTCTTAAACGTTGGTTATGCTTCATATGCACTGGCGTGCTTTTACCAAATTCTAAGCCATCAAATGACCAGCTATAACGCTCCATGTTGCCGGTTAAATGCAGCTCAATTTCAGCTTCTGGCTCTTGCTGGTTAGTGATCCCTTCAAGTGAGTGTAAATCTGCAAGTGTTAAAACACGGCGACCATTTTTACGTAAACCAATACCGGGATCATCAAGATTTGTTCTAGGCATATCAACGCGCATATCAACTGAGGCTCCATACTCCGTTTTTGCATGACGCACTTTAGAGCTGGCAACCGCCAATGGGTTTTCAGACATACCATGTTTGCTATGATCCATCGCCATTGCACCGTGGCCCATTGCGCTATGATCCATTTTTTTAGAGTTCATGCCTGACATACCAGCCATTGCAGAATGCTCACCGCCGTGGGTCATATTGCCCATCATATCGGTCATCGTTAACCACTCAACAGGATCCAGAGCAGGTATTGGCGCATCAATATTAGGTGCCGTTGATAAAGTTCCTTTTGCGTAACCTGAGCGGTCCATGCTTTGAGCAAAAATCGTATACGCATCATTTTTTGGCTCAACAATCACGTCATAGGTTTCACCAGGGCCGAATCTAAATTCATCAACTGTCACTGGTTCAACGTTTTGCCCATCTGCTTGTACAACCGTCAGTTTTAGCTCGGGGATACGCACGTCAAAAAAGCTATTACTAGAGCCATTAATAAACCTTAACCTAAGCTTTTCACCGACTTTAAATAATCCACGCCAGTTTGCCATTGGAGTACTACCGTTCATTAAAAAAGTCATTGCTGATGCAGATAAATCAGCTAAGTCTGTAGGGTTCATTCGCATCTGATTCCACATTTTTCGGCGCTGTAGAGCATTTGAAATACTGCTGCTTGAAACGTCATCGAAAAACTCTGGAACAGTAGGTTGATTGAAGTTAAATACATCACTCTGTACTTTTAATTTACGGAACAGCGCCATAGGGTCATCATCAGTCCAATCAGATAATTGAATAACATGTTCGTTATCTGCACTAATAATATCGTTTTCTCGCGGTTCAATAATTAATGCACCGTACATGCCTGTCATTTCTTGAAAACCACTGTGGGAGTGATACCAATATGTACCGCTTTGCTGTAGCTTAAATTTATAAATAAAGGTTTCGCCCGGCATAATGCCTTTAAAACTGATACCTGGCACGCCATCCATCTGATAAGGTAGAATGATGCCATGCCAATGGATAGAGCTCGGTACTGATAAGTTATTTGTTACTCTTATAGTAACATCATCACCTTCTTTTAAGCGCAAGGTTGGAGCGGGTATAGAACCATTAATTGTTGTCGCCATACGTACTACGCCGGTAAAGTTAACCGGCGATTCATCTATGACCAGATCTATGACTTCGCCGCTTAATTCGGGCACAGTGCCTGTTAGTGTTCCTGCTACTAAAGATGATGCAGCATGTAACACGCTCGGAAAAGCAGCAAGTACACCACCTGCAATTATGCCTTGAACAAATCGTCTTCGTGGTGTGCTAACCTGTTGTGATGACTTTTTAAACCCCATTTCCTTACTCCTTCATAGCAGAATAGTTATTAAGTATAGAAAATAGACCTGTCTTTAACATGACGCGAACATTACAAAGTTGTAATCTTGATGTCATGTTGCTGTTACGGTGAATACGGCATAATCTTATAACAGACAATAATTATAACTTTAATAAAGGTTTTGCATGCGCTTACTAGTTGTTGAAGATGAAGTGAAAACAGGTGATTACTTAAAGCAAGGTCTGAGTGAAGCTGGTTTTCAAGTTTCATTAGCACGTAATGGGCTCGATGGGCATCATTTAGCAATGACTGAGTTATTTGATGTCATAATTTTGGATGTAATGTTGCCAGATGTATCTGGTTGGCGAATTTTACAATCTATTCGTGAAGTGAATAAAGACGTTCCTGTTCTTTTTCTATCGGCTCGTGACAGTGTCGATGACAGAGTAAAAGGGCTTGAATTAGGCGCTGATGACTACTTAATAAAGCCCTTTGCATTCTCTGAAGTGTTAGCAAGGGTACGCACGCTTCTTCGTCGCGGAAACGCGCATAAAACCGAAGACATCTTACAAGCCTATGATTTAAAAGTTAATATTCAAAAACGGAATGTATTTCGTGCCGAACAACGTATACTCCTAAGCAATAAAGAATTTAGTTTACTTGAACTATTACTGCGCCGTGAGGGTGAAGTACTTCCTCGTTCACTAATCGCTTCTCAAGTTTGGGATATGAACTTTGATAGCGATACAAATGTCATTGATGTAGCCATTCGCAGACTCAGAAGTAAAGTTGATGATGGTTTTCCAGTAAAGCTAATACACACTGTGCGTGGCATGGGTTACAAGCTTGAGGTAATAACCGATGAGCCTTAATGAAAAACCATTATCTTTAACAATGCGAGTGGTATTGTTTGTTGCTTTGACAGTGATAGGCTGCTTAACCCTCGTCGCTTCGCTTATAAGTAGCTCAATAAATCATCATTTTTTACAACAAGATAGTGGTGAATTAAAAGTTATCACACAGTCTGTCAAATCCGTTTTATCTAAGCCATACGCGTCGGAAAAAAACCTTAGAAATGCGTTATCTCAAGCCGTGGCGGGTCATCATGGGGTTTATTATCAAGTTAATACAGCTCAAGGAAGGCTTATATATAAAAGTACGGCAACAGACTTTAGCGAATTTGTTTTAAAAGTAACCACCTCAAACAGTTTTAACCAAAACAACATAGTTGAATGGCAAAAAAACACACATACTTATCGCGCTTTAGTGAGTGACTTTAGTACTGAGCAGCAACTTTATAAGATCACAGCTGCTATTGATATGAGCTTTCATTTACACTTTCTCAATCAATTTCAGCAAAGCCTTTGGGCTATTATGTTTGGTTCAGCGGTACTCATTTTATTGGTGGCTTGGTTTGCTATACATCAAGGACTCAACCCAATACGTGGTTTAAGCCAGAAAATGCATGATATCCAAACTAATAAAATGGATGTAAGGCTTGATGAAGGCCAAGTACCGATTGAGCTTGTTAATATGGTGCAATCTTTCAATGCAATGCTAGACAGGTTACAAGGTGAGTTTATCCGCCTATCAAATTTTTCCAGTGATATTGCTCATGAGCTACGTACACCGCTTACCAATATAATAACTCAAACACAGGTTGGTCTATCTAAAAAAAGACAATCCGAAGAGTACCAAGAGTTATTATTTTCTAACCTCGAAGAGCTTGAGCGGCTAACTAAGATGGTTAACGACATGCTTTGGCTGGCAAAATCTCAAAACGGCCTAATTAAACCAGCCCAAGATATTTTATCCAGCCATGAAGAAATTGAGGTGCTGTTTGAGTATTTTGATGCATTAGCTGAAGAGTCATCGCTGATACTTCATAAAGCAGGTGAAAACATCAGCTTTTATTGTGACAAGCTACATTTTCGTCAATTGTTATCAAACCTGTTATCGAATGCTATAAGATATGCACCGAAGGGGTCATCAATTACGGTATGTAGTGAAATAACATCTGCTGAAAAAGTATGTATCTGTGTGAGTAATACCGGTGAGAAAATACCTTCTGCACATTTACCTTATTTATTTGATCGCTTTTATCGATCAGATAAGTCTCGTCAACGCCATAGTGATGGCGCTGGTTTAGGGCTCGCTATAGTTAAAGCCTTAGCTGAAGCTAATGGCGGGAATGTAAAGGTTTGTTCAAACGATCAGAATACCTGCTTTAATGTTTATTTAAATTTATTTAAATAGTATTCATTTAATGTCAGCTATACTAATAATCGGCTCATGTGTTGAAACTTGCCTTTGACAATTGTACTTATTCAGTTAAATAATTATTTTACCTTTTCCACATTGTTAGTTCAGCCGCTTTATATTGATATTGATATTGTAGTATCGTAAGTGCTAACCCATTATGTTGAGCTGCAATATTTGTTATATGGCTTTTTAATTGTTGAACTTCATCAGGGTACATCTCATTTAACCTTGTTTCATTTTTTAGGCGATGCTTTAAGCAATTGAAGATATATTAATTTTTCTTCAGTAAAAATAACTCTGACTCAAGATCATTTATCTTTTTTAAGTGCTGGTGATTTGAAAGCGCTAGGGCATTGTGGGTAGAAGAAATTTGTGCCATTTGCTCTTTTAAGCTGGCTATTTCCGCTCGATATTTTTCTTTTAACCGTTTCTCGTTGGCAAGCTTTTCACGTAACTTAGTAACATCTGAGTTTTGCTGTGCTTGCTTTTTTGTTATAGCTTTTGATTTTAGTAGTTTAATTTTTTCAATGACGTCTGAGTAATAGTAAGCTGAGCCATTACCAAGGTTAGCTTCTTCCTCAACTGCAATGGCACTTAAACCTCGTTTGGCATCAATACGTACTGTATCGCCAGAAAGTATCCTGTCAATTGCGCTTAGAAGCTCTAACCTTGTATTCTCTGACTTACTCAAAGCTGTCTGATCTCAATTTCGGGTTTGTATGGAGTGTAGCTTATCTCAAAGTAGTCCATAACCTTTTCAGCTGCACGTAATTGCGTAATAAAATGGCTTAGCTGCGATTGAGATAGTTTAGTATGCTGCTCCATTTCAGTTATAGTCTCAACAATCCACTGATGTCGTTTTTGCCAAGCTTGTGCTTTTGTTTCGTCTATAACAACGTTCTCGCAGTTAAAACAGTTGGTTGGTGATACGACCTTTTCCATTCTGCATTCATAACCAGCCATGCAGTATGAGTGAAGTGTACCAGCAATAGATATTCTACCAGCAGATACTTGAGCATAAAGAGCATCCCAGGATGAGTATTTAACAGCGGTATCTTCTCTATCTTTAACAACATCTATACCTTTCTTACCATATAGCTTGTCATCTGAGTTATACCACTGATGCAATAGTTGTGTAGTGACTTCTCTATCTACTTCTTGAAGTAAATTATTGAGTTCTGAATCCACTTTTACATGTTTTATTTTGGCTGCTACGCCGCCTTCTGAGTACCACTGTGCCATTGGTAAATACAGGTGCTTGTATTGCTGCTTAATAGCGACGTCAGATAGTAAGTTGTAACGTTTGCCAAACACCGCAAAAGTTCGTCTGAGTTGATGGGTTGTAAAAGCCCAAGGCTTACCTATAACTATCTTTTGCTTGTAAGCGTGTGTGTTTAGGTTTGGATTTAGAAGTTTAAACTCTTCATAATCTTGCTCATTTACGATGGCGCCAGCCTCTTCTACTAACTGCTTATGATGAAGGGCAAAAGGTGGACCTGTCAGCATGTTTGGCTTTCTGCATTTCATTTGTTGAACTAACCAGATGCTTGAGGCTCTAGCATTTTCAACTCGGTCATCTGAGAGCATGAGCTGGGTTCTCATATTTTGTGTCAGTAAAGATGCTAGTTCTATTGCTTTTCCAGTTATTGGAGATGTCAACCATTCTGCTTTTTCCGGCACTGCGGGGGTCATTTTACTATGATAGGACTGAAGTGAATAAAACACTTGGTCTTTTAGTTTTAACTTTTTGAAACTATCAGGATGTAAGCTATAAATCTCGCTTC
Source organism: Pseudoalteromonas sp. TAB23 (assembly GCF_000498075.1). NCBI lineage: Bacteria > Pseudomonadati > Pseudomonadota > Gammaproteobacteria > Alteromonadales > Pseudoalteromonadaceae > Pseudoalteromonas > Pseudoalteromonas sp. TAB23. The sequence continues at coordinate 20,752 of NZ_AUTP01000034.1, read as the reverse complement.
TTCTCATGCCTGAAAAGGCACCACAGATTATAAAGCAGCAAGTAAGAATATGGGAGTATAACCAATTGAATCTTCGTATATCACTAGGAATTAACTTTTCTGTATCGGCGTTGGAAATATAGCTTTTAAGTATATTGGTAGAAGTTTGGGGTTTAGCTTTAGTTATCTCAGCTTTGTAGTGAGGGGAATCAGATGTTAACCAATTCCATTGTCCTGATTTTATTTTGTTATCTACGGCCGCTTTACCAATTTCATAGTTTTCTTGCTGCTCGGTATGGATAGCTAATAATGTATCTCGAATAGGATAGTAAGTATCTATATACTCGATAGCCTTTGTGTATATGAGTTGCATCAAGCGTGATGGAATGGCATAAAATTGCTCGCTTTCTAACTTTGTAGGACATCCTAGCTGACGGCCTAATTCTGTAATTGATGTTGTTAAAGGTAATGATAGTTTTATGGGGATTTGGTTTCTTATAGCCTGAATCCAATTTAATGCAACAATGAGTTTGGAAATATATCTTCCACACATTTTAAGTGACTTTAAATATTCGCAAAACCTAGAAAACTGTATGGGATGGTTAAGGACACAGATCGAATCTGCTTTGATGGATTCTATGTATTTATATACTTGGGTTAAATTGATATTTCTCTCTAAAAATGTTGTGGTTTTTATCGTTGCCCCTTGCCTTAAAGTGCCGACAGCAAACAAACCAAGGAATGCGAGTAACTTTTGTTCTTGTAATAGCGAAGTGGTTGTTAAATGTGTAAATGAGGCGCGTTTTTTAGAAACAATTTTTGCATCTACATAGTGTGTTAAATCCCATATGTTATCGCCAAAGTAACTTATGGTTTTACCATTTTGGTCAATCATTACTGGGATTTTGTTTAAATTGTCCCAATCCTTATTTTCAAAATACTGTATTGCCTGTTCAACAAAAACAGTATTCTCTTTTATAACTTGTTCTGGTGCAGCAAGTAACGGTTTCATAGCATTTCCTTATAAAACCAAATTAAGCGTATCGGGCCAAAAAGGGTGGCGACCAATTGTATGTAGCTTCCGCTCAGCTTGCCTGCGCACTTTTAAGTCGATACTAAAAAGCACTTGCTTTATTTTTCTTAGTACTCGATCAAAATTGTTTTTAAAGTGTGACATGTTGAGGTGATCTTCTTTGGCATCCTCTAACGCTTCATAAAAACTCAATAAACACCAAATATCATCAACTTCTTCAACCAGCACTTGATTTGGGCAGGAAAAGCAATTTAATAAGTCTGCACAGGCAAGATGGGTCATGTCAACGCTATCGATAGAGGCCTTTCGTCGAAAACGGTCACCATGGTTATCAAAGGGGTCTTTGCAACCTGTACCTAAAGGTGTTTTTTGACCATTCCCTGATTTAGCATAGCGGTTTACGAATTCATCATAGGGTAGTATTTCTAGATTCATTTGCTCAAGAGTTTGTTCTCGTGCTCTACTAATATCGCCACATTTAATTGCATTTTCTAAGGTGTTAGCTGTGGCTTGAAGTTGGGCGTTATTTTCTGACTCGTTACCTCTGCTATAGTGCTTTCGAACTACATCAGGTGTGTTATTGAGCAACATGGATGTTTCGAGTGAGTTTCCTGTGAGTGCTAAGTAATTAGATGCACCTGTAGCTCTAAAGCGTTTAGCTTCAGGCCTAAGTTGTTGACCATTGTCATCAGTCAAATCGAATATATTAATTAGCCAATTCATATTGGAACGAATATGCGTTGGGCACAAGGGCTTATTTATCCCGTTAAGACATTGATGAAGTAGTCTATTGGCATCTGGAAACAGCACGTGCGTAAGGGTGATAAGGTCATTAATAAAATTTAGCGCATGCTTTGGAATGTCTGTGCTAAGATTATCGCCGAGCTCGATGGTAACAAATTTATTAGCTCTCTTCTTTAATGCTGTTTGCACAAACCACTTACCTTGCTGTCCCTTTTTTTGTGAAGCTTTGGGGATATCCATATCTCTTATCGTACTAGCGTTTGCCCATGTGTAATAGGCAAGTAAGAAATATGCAGCACAGTAACACTTGGTAATAGCACCACTTACAGGCACTTCGATTTTATTAAAAGAAAAGCTCGCGTATTGGTCGCTTCTCCTTGCTTGAATGTATTCTTTAGGTGAGGTTTGAATTTGCTTGGAAAGCTGAAAATATAGTTCTTTTAGTATTTTAATTAACTTTTTCAATTCAGATTCTGAGTATGCTTGAGTTGGATTTATTTGGCTGCGAAATAGTTTGAATTTAGAAAACCACTCATCAACAGGGTGATCTAGCATCTTCATTATTGTTCTTATACTACTTAATTCACCTTTTGCTGTGTTTGAACTTTTGCTGCCAATTCTAACGCTGTGAACTAGAGCTGTTTCAAATGCATTGATACCCTCTTTTGAATCTGGATTTACGGGAATACTGTCACAAATATTCACATACCGTGTAAATGTTCTAAAAAGGGTATTCATTGTTGTGTCAGTATATTCTGTATTAGCTTTGAATGCTTGATACCACTTAATGATTTGGTTGTCTCGGTTAAGCAAAGTACCCCGATGCATTTCAAAAAGTTTAGGCACGCCTTTGTATCTAAATCTTTGAAAGTCTGGGTATACAAATTGTATCACCATAAATATTTAACTTAAGGTCAATATTTAAATTTGATTTGTTAATCACAAGAGATCCTCATGCTCATTGATGACTGACTCCATAACTTGATCTAAAAAGCAAACTGCACGTATCGATGCCTTGCTTCGGTTTATAAAGTTAAGGTATCGCCAAGTTGTTTTCTCATCTTTATGTCCCATCCACCCCATGATTAATGACATAGCATCGAATGGTGACAACCCAACTTTCTCGTCTAAAAGGGACGCAAGACGAAATGTACCGTAAGTTGCACGTAAATCGTGTGTTCTATGCTGAAAGTGGGTATTTAGCTCATTGCGTATGTAATTAAGAGTTAAGCTAAAGTGACGCTGTATTGCATTGGTAGTATATGGCTTGCCTCTATTGGTAATTAATAATTCCGTAATCGTTTTATCGGTTTTAGACTCTCTTTTCTGGCGACGCTCACTAATCAAGTAGCGATGCATCTTGTTCATTAACAGTGTTGGAATTTCGATAGTTCTGACTGAGCCAAATTTGGTGAGTACACCGTTATGAGGTCCTATACTAACTTGAATATGGTATTTATTCGGGTCACATCTATTCACTAGGTTAGCAGGAAAGGTGCAGGCTTCTTCTATACGAAGGCCGCACATGAGTTGTAATAGTTGATGTATTTGGAACTCAATTGACTGTTCTTTGAGTGCTCGCGAATATAATTTTACCTCATCTTTGTAAGGGGATTCAAGCTTTGCTCTGGTGTACGCCTTGGGACCCTGATCCTCAAGTCTGAACTTCTAACAACATAATTACGATTGATATGCGCAAGCATCCCAGTCGTTTTGATGCTAACAAACTCTACTTCAAATGGTTTATTTTCCTTAGAGAAGTTAATTAACTTCTCATAATATGCCCACTCGTAGAATTTAATTATATGGTTCATATATACAGCTGCTGTTGAGCTATTTAGCTCACCGGCTTTCACTGAGGCCAAAAGATCTTGGTTTCGGAAAATATATGTGGGCTTATTTGATTTGATAGTTGGAAAATCTTTCCAAGAGAGCTCATGACTTTTTAAAAAGCGCCAATATCGACTTATGGCACGAACGTTTGAATTAATGTTTTTCGCGCGCTTAACGTTAATGAGGTGATTCATCCAAAGATTTATTGGCATGACGTATTCACCATTTTCATAAAAAGTTGGAAAGCCTTTTAGCTGAATGCTTGATTTTGTTTTGCAAAAAGGAGTTTGGATCTCAGTTTTAAAATCATCTGATTGAACTATTGTGAGCATAAAAAAGCTGACCAATAATTGTACGTTAATTGGTCAGCTTAGTTCGTTTTCCAGAGTTAGCAAATGTAAAGTTTCACTTTTCCAGAGAAAAATTTACATAGTAGGAGTACATTCCAACATTTAATAACCTAGCATTTCTGCTACTGCTTCCTTTCAAAAAAAGACTAATCCAGCCTCAGATTTTTGATACTAAATTCATAATTTTTACCTTTAATACTCAACTCTAATTCGTCTTCATTAAGCTCAAAACTAGGGAATTCATAGCTGGTTTTAAACTCAGTGTGAGGAATACCGAAACTTCGAATTTCATCCCCAAACAATAGATGCGGGCCAAAGCTTGAATGCTGCCCTGTAAATACAGATACTGAAACTAGCCCATTCCTGCCTGATTTATCCATTAGCTGACAGTAGCTTCTTGCATTGCTTTGCCGTTACGGTTAAGGCCGCTAGAGTCAAGAAAACCTATCATTGCCATTACATTTTGCATACGAGACATATTTTGTTAATCCAAGACTAAAATTCTGATTCAGGGTCATCAGCATTGACTGCCCAAACTGGAATGCCATTTATGAACTGACCCACTTTCCAACCTGTCTTTTGAAGAATTTCGGCTGAGGCAGTTTCAGGGACGTTAAACCAATATGAGTAAACCATTTCACCACTGGAGCCAGTATCTTCATGTAGTTCAATGTCTAGTTCATCATACTGCTCATCAGTTAAACCTAGATATTCAGCAAGTTCATTCATATTATCACCTAGTTTATTTGGCAGTCCGTGACCTGCGTCAATGTCTTTTTGGTTTCCACTATTTGCGATTTGTGACATTAGTGTCGCTGAAATCAAATTACATATCAATCACTTAAAAATAACCTGCAACCATTCCCCGACATAAAATACAACCATACAATGACATAGATGTTAAGGGTTATGTGTGTTTTAGGCTGTCGTTGGCAAATCGCTATCGTCAGTACGTACATAAAGAATAGGTAGAATTTCAGTATTTACGATTGTAGGGCTAAATTTAAGCCTATCCTAATACTTGGTTTTCGTTCAAACCGAACTTCGCAAAAGTGCCAACAGCAGACATTGACATTACTTTTCAAAAACCTCTGAATTGGACAGCTAAGCCACCAAACCCGTCATTGAGACTTTAAATTAAAGTGACAACCCTTCCGATAAAGCAGCACTACAGGAAATCTTAAAGTCGTTCCAGTTTCTCAGCGTGAAGTTTGAACACTTAATATTTAATATTGATTTAAATTACCGAAAGCGGACATTCAATTCACATGATTCTTATGTACTAAACCTTTAATAGTACTATGCCGGTTTGGGGCACATTGCGCCACAGGATTTAGGAGCACTTTGTGCGCAAATCGGAAGTAATATTTTGAAATTGAGAGTGTTTGTCGAGATCAACTTAGTACCAGTTAGTTGACCTAATATAACCGACAGCAGAATTGAAAATTGAAAATTATTGGAAAAGCGGACGTTCCTAAAATCGGTTTGAAATAAACGGCTTAAAATATTCATTTAATAACCAAAGGAAAACCATTAAAAGGCAACAATTGATGTTGGTGCGGTAAGTTTTTACCACACCATAACTTATGTCACTTGACCAGAACGTCTTGGCTAATGATATATCGTGTTAATACGAGATACTTGAGTGTTGATGCTTATTAATGTTGTGACAGAGACTTTTTTATTTGATTTCAACTACGCTTTTAACTGTAAAATTCGACGAGCACCACTTAATACAACAAGGGCAATTATAAATCCAATAACAAGATCTGGATAACGCGATCCTGTCAGTGTTACCAGTAGTCCTGCTAATATAACGCCAACATTTGCAATAACATCATTAGCTGAAAAAATCCAACTAGCCTTCATATGAGCGCCATTTTCTTTACTATCAGATATTAAAAACAAACATGTAACATTGGCAATTAACGCAAGTGCACCAAAAATCATCATTAAATTTGATACGGGTTCACTTCCGTATATAAATCGCCTTAACACTTCACTTAAAGCACCTAACGCAAGGATAACTTGTAGCAATCCCGATATGTGGGCTGCTTTGAGTTTCATCTTAATACTTTTCCCAACCGCATATATCGCTAATCCATATACAGCAGCATCTGCAAACATATCTAACGAGTCAGCAATCAGTCCAGCGGATTGAGCAATCCAACCCGCGATGAATTCACAAAAAAACATGAACCCGTTAATGATCAGTAACCACTTAAGAATAATGGTTTCTTTCCCTTCATTTTCTTTAGCAGATACTTTGGCTTGGGTTGCTTCAACACTGCAACTTTCTCTGGTTATTTCTAACGTAGCACCTAAATTCAATGATTGAAGCTTCGTAGTTATCTCATCCAAATGAGCATCATGAAAAACTTTAACTAGCCGATTAGGAATATCAAATTTTAATCCAACAGATGGCTCAATACCGTCGAGCGCTAACCTTATCAATCGTTCTTCAGAAGGACAATCCATCTTAGGCACTTTATAATCAGTGGTGAAACGCCCATCAAAAGCATCAGTATTTTTAATACTAGAGTCAGTAACAACTGACTCACATTGGCCACTACATTTATTTGACATAAAAAACCTTGCTAAACACATTTTTACAAAGTATAAAGTCTATGGTAACTATAGAGTCAACAAAGAAATTTAATATTATGAAAATTGGCGAACTAGCAAAATTAACAGATTGTTCAGTACAAACGATCCGTTATTATGAAAAAGAACAACTCTTGAAATCCCCAGAGCGAAGTGAAGGAAATTTTCGTTTATATAATAAATCGTCACTTAAACAATTGATGTTTATTAAACAATGCAGAACGCTCGATTTAACCTTATCGGAAATTCGTCAACTGCTTGAGTTACAAAGTTCACCCTCGATTCAATGCAACTCAGTTAACAACATGATCGATAGTCATATTCAGCAAGTTGAACAACGTATTAAAGAACTTAATAGCCTAAAAGAACAATTAAATTACTTAAGTAACACATGCTCAAATAATGGAACAATTGAGCAGTGTGGTATTTTACAAAAGCTTACCAGTGACGTAGCTAAAAATGTTTAGATACAATGCTGATCTTAAATCATTATTTGTTTTCTTCTAGATCTATACATATAGGCTATAAATAAAACCAATATTGTCAACTGTGCCATTATGCCTTCCCAAGTAGACCCAACACCAATCCAATCAACCTCTACAGTAATTGGCAATGGAGAAATTCCAATAATGGCAGCCTCTTGTAATGCTGAAACTGCTTTTCCCATCAATATAAATGACAGTGCTAATAAGAGATATGTTGTTGTTGAAAAGAAACGAGCAATTGGCAATTTTACAGAATATTTAAACATTCCCCATGCAATAATCGATAACACAGCTATCCCGAATAAAAGTCCACCGATAACAAATGAGTATTGAGTCGTTGAGGCTTGTGTTAACAGTGATTGATAGAATAAAACCGTTTCAAAAACCTCTCGGTAAACAGCGATAAATGAGAGCACGGCTAATCCCCAAAGTGTACCTGCTTCTAATTGTGTATTAATGTGCTTTTGAATGTATGCCTGCCAGTGTTCAGCATTCGTTTTGCTATGCATCCAGATCCCCACATAGAACAACATTAACGCTGCAAGCATTGCAGCAATACCTTCCATGACTTCTCGACTTGCACCACTGATATTGATCATTGACTGGGCTACCGCCCAAGTAGCAAAACCCGCTAGTAGCGCACTGAGCCAACCAAAATGGACATATTTTAAGGCATCATGACGTTTAGTTCGAATTAACACTGTTATCAAAGCCAGCACAACCAGCAAGGCTTCTAAACCTTCTCTTAGCAAAATAACTAAGCTTGCAGTAAAAAGAGCCTCATTTGATAAAGTGGTTTCTGTCAGAAGTTTTTCCGCGTCATTGAGTTGCCTCACAGTAATTTCCATAAGGCTTTCAAGTTGATTAACCTGTTGTGCGTTACTTAACACTTGACGAAGCTTAATCAAGTTTCCTTCGATGCTTTTACGTAAATTTTTGTCTCGTGCATCCAAACTATTTTCAATTAATTCAAAACCATCTAGATAAGCACTCACAGCAAGTGTTTTGGCCTTCTCATACTCTTCATTTTTATACGCAATGCTTGCGGCAGCTAATTGAGTTTTGGTTATAGCTAAAGGACCACTTTGATTGGTAAACAATAATTTTGGATCGGCTCTTAACCCTTCAATTTCATTTTTCGTTAATCCGTCAGTTTCTGTAGATAATTTTAATGGACTATAATTTATCCAGTTTTGTAATGAAATTGATTGCGATGGTTTGATGAATTCGCTTGATGATTGGAATGCCAAACCACCGACATAAAATGCAAGGGACCATTTCTGCTGTTCTTTTAGTTGTGTAAATGCAGGCATAGCCGTATCATCAAGCCCATTAGATATGGCATCAAACAAGCCTAAAAGTGAACGGTTTTCTGCACGGTTTTTATCGGTAAAATCGGTAGGTGCAGGCTCTAATCCCGATGCTAAAACACCATTTCCTTGACCTGAAAGACCGTGGCAACTCGCACAGTTATTTTCAAATAAAGAAAACGTCGCCTCTTTAGACAGTAATCTTTTAGGGAGAGGTAACTCAGGCATCATAGCCAATAATGAAATTCGCAGTTCAGAAGTAAATTGCCTGACAATATTTACATTTTCTTTAGTTGAAATAGCCTTTTGTAAGGCCGATGCTTTCTCATTGAGAGAGTGCATAACATAATTATCACTTGACGTTTTATCAACTATCAATTGAGAGAATTCAAGCATTTCCTGATATTCATCATCGTTAATTACTTGGCCATTATCAACCGCTGATGCGTAATCGACCCCCACATATTCTGCCAACTGTGCTATCTGGCGTAGTTGAGCAACCTCATCAACCGTTGACGCTATACTCAATGTCGAAAATAAAATAGTCGCCATCAACACTAAATAGAATGATGATTTTATTCCTATATGTTTTTGACTTATTAATCGCACGTTCCAAAAAAATTGCATACTATGAACCTTAAATATTACAGCCTAAATGATAATTATTATCAATTGCAATACCTGTAGTTACTATAGAGTAAAGTATTAAAAAATATTTTTATAACTGGGTGTTATCAATGAAAATGTAGAGAACATTAGAAAAATCGCTGACTAATGGTTTTAAAATGAACATTGAAAATATCTATCTAGCTAATTCTGTCAATTCATCCTTGACCCTATAGTTACTATAGAGATTATAGTGTTGATGTGTTGACCTATAAGCTGTTAATAACAAGATAAATAACGAGCATATATTAATGACTATTGCTCGTTTTAGCCAGCAACTGAATTAGTAAAGCAGAATCCTATGAAATCACATATATATTTAAAGAAATCGAATATTCTAGATTACGATACCCCTCTAATTACAGACTTGATTAAAAATAGAGGCTGGAATTCTCTTGATGATTTTGAAAAAATAGGGGCTGCTTACAGTTTTGTTAAAGATGAAATAAAGTTTGGGTATAACAGTCGTGATGATATAAGTGCGAGCTTTGTTTTAGCTGATGGGTATGGTCAATGCAATACTAAAGGAACTCTTTTAATGGCTTTATTAAGAGCATTGGATATTCCTTGTAGATTTCACGGATTTACTATTGAGAAAAGCTTACAAAAAGGTGCTATACCCAATTACATTATGTGGCTTGCTCCAGAATTCATTATTCATAGCTGGGTTGAAGTGCTTTTTGAAGATAATTGGATCAATCTAGAAGGCTTTATTATTGATGACCCATATCTAAAATCTATTCAATCTAAGTTTAAAAATGTGAAAAATAATTTTTGCGGATATGGTATTGCAACAAAGTGTTTATTAGATCCACAAGTGGAATGGTCAGGCAAAGATACGTTTATTCAAAAAGAAGGTATACATGATGACTTTGGTATTTTTAACACCCCAGATGAATTCTATGAGAAATATGGCACTAATTTGTCTGGCATTAAAAATTGGCTATATAAAAATGTCATTCGACATCTAATCAATAAAAATGTAGAAAGCATTAGAAAACTAATTAAATAATCATTATAAAATGAAAAAAGGGTTATCTAGCTAATTCTGAAAATATTTCTTGACTCTATAGCTACTATAGATGTTATTGTTGTGCGGTTATTTTGAATATTCTTAAATTTAATTATTTTCTAAATACCTTCTCAATAAATTTGTGTTATGTATCCTTAAAGGTCTTTGCTGTGAAAAATGTGCTTTTGAATTTTACTTTAGTCATTTTGATTGTATTACAATCATTTGTAGCTATTGCAAATTCACAAGAAATTCATGAAATTGATATTCAGCATATCCAAATTGAACATTCACATGAATCTGATCGCTTTGTAGCTGACAAAGAATTACCAACAGACAATGAACATAATGCTAAAGATTGTCATCATTGTGGTCATTGCCATGGATCTCATATTCAGTGGCTCGTTCAAGCTCAAACCTTTACTGAGCGTCCAAATCAAATAGGACATCAGTATGGGTATTTATTTCAATATTCAAGCCCTCCTCACGATAACCCAATAATCCCCCCTATAAGTTAACTCTATTAGAATAGCTCAGTTTAGCTGAGCATCTTTATATTCGTGTCTACTACGATTTCACTGTCGTTAGTTAACACTATTTAAATAAATATGAGTTTAATTTATGAAAATATTTTTTCAAAAAAATATTGGCGCTGTGCTATGCGTCAGTATGTCTTTGGCTATTTTAATTAATATACAAAGCGTAAATGCACAAACAACATCGACATCTTGGTTATCGATGCAAATAAACAAACATCCCGATATTATTGCCGCCAAAGAAGAAATGAATGCTGTTTTTTCAAATGCTGAAGGAAACAAGCAACCACTTTATAATCCTGAATTAGAGACAGGTTATGAACGAGAAGGTGACGCTAATAATTATTCTATTGGTATTAATCAAACGATTGATTGGTGGGATAAGCGAGAAACGAAAGAGCAACAAGCTAACTTTAGTTTAACCCAAGCAAGCAAACACTTTGACTTTCTTGTTCAAGAAAAGACAGCGCAAGCTTTACAAGCGTTAATTACTTGGCAAGCAGCTAAAAAACAAGCGGTTATTGCCCAAGAGCAAGAAAAGCAGTTAGAAACCTTACTTGATATCGTTAAAGACCGTCAAAAAGCAGGAGATCTAGGGCAAGTAGATGCCGAACTTACTTTTTTAAGTTTATCCCAAATGTTGAATGTTACCGCAAAGGTACAAGTTCAATTAAAACAAGCCGAAGCCCAAACCAAAGAGCTATTACGAGATTGGACGCCAGATAAAGAGGTTATACCTGCGCAAGGTTTAACTATCACTAATTATCAACTTTCACCTCAATGGCTTGAACAACATCCCTTAGTCTTAGCGGCAAAAGCACAGTGGCAAATAACTAGAAGTGATGCTCAACTAGCTTTGTTAGAAACTAAAGCTGACCCAACTATAGGTTTTAACGCAGGAAAAAATGATAGGGAAAACGTGTTAGGCGTAACTTTTTCAATGCCTTTGAATATCCGTAACAATTATTCAGCACAAGCAAGAGCTGCGAATCAACAAGCAATAGCTGCTGAAGCAAATTTTCGCTCCGTTATGCGCAAACAGAGATTTGCTATCCAATCAAGCACTGACACCTTAATCACTTATCAAAAAAACTATCAACGATGGCAACAATTGATGGATGGAAGAGGAAAACGTAGTGGCGATTTACTGCAAAAGCAATGGCAAAGCGGTGATGTAAGTACTACCGAATATTTACTTGCATTACAACAACGTGCTGAAGGTCTTAATGCTGGTATTGAATTACAAAGTCAATTTCAATTAAGCCAAATCGACTGGCTATTACAGGTAGGCCAAATTAAGGCCGCGACTCTGCAATTATCTCAGCTTTGAATATTAAAGGCATTATCAAGAATCAATTAATAGTCAATGAACCAATTTTGGAAAAACATATGAATAAGCAAATTAAATTAATAACACTTGCCGCACTATTTTGTGGAATAACAACCATAAGTACTTCGACATTTGCAAATGTTCAATCAGCAGAAAAAACCGAAAAGCATGTTGAAGCAAAAGATGATGGACATGGGCATGAAGATAAAAATGAGCACGAAGAAGAAAAAGACGATGGGCATGGACATGAAGGTAAAAATGAACACGAAGAAGAAAAAGACGATGGGCATGGCCATGAAGGTAAAAATGAACACGAAGAAGAAAAAGACGATGGGCATGGACATGAAGGTAAAAATGAACACGAAGAAGAAAAAGACGATGGGCATGGACATGGAGGTAAAAATGAACACGAAGAAGAAGGTGCGGGAGTTAAACTTTCAAAGGAACAATTAAATTTAGCTGAAATTAACATAACCGTACTAGAGCCTCAGGCGATGACTTACAGTATTTATGCTCAAGGAGAGATAAAAGCGAATGACTATACCAGTTATTTGGTCTCGCCAAGAGTAGATTCGGTGATACTAAAACGCCATGTTGCTTTAGGTGATCATGTTGAAATCAATCAACCGTTAGTCACCCTATTTAGTGAGTCAATGGCTGAAGCACAAGCCAGCTATAGGCTCGCTGATTCAGAATGGAAAAGGGTTCAAAAACTTGGTCGAAAAGCAGTAGGTGATAAACGCTTTATAGAAGCTCAGACCGATTTTGAGGCTGACTTAGGACGATTATATGCGTATGGCTTATCTGCTGACGCTATTACCTCTTTGGCTACCAACACTAAAAAACTTGGACAATACACCCTAAACGCAGAGACTTCTGGCGCTGTATTATCTGATAATTTCCGTCAAGGACAACGCATAGAATCCGGCGGTACTTTATTTGATCTGGCTGATGAGGATACGTTATGGGTTGAAGCACGTTTAGCGCCATCAATGGAATTGGACTTACCCAAAAATTCAAAGGCGCAAGTAAATGTAGGTAACAATACATACATAGCTACGGTCACTCAAAAAGCTCATACCATAGACCCAGTAACTCGCACACGCATTATACGTTTACAGGTTCAAAATGACGGCCATAAGCTTCATCCAGGATTATTTGCCGATGTCTATTTTTCCCTTGAAACTGACAAAAAGGTCCTGGCTGTACCTGAAGAAGCATTAATGCGAGGTAGTGATGGTGATTGGATGGTGTTTGTTGAAGAAAATGGCGAATTTAAAGGTGTTGAAATCGAATTGGGACGACAACTGGGAATATTACGTGAAATTCATGGTTTGCCAGCAGGCTCAAAAATTGTCACAACTGGTGCTTTTTATGTTGCCGCGGAAATTGCCAAAGGCAGTTTTGACGCACATAACCATTAATTTATTGATAATTGGAGAACTAACACATGTTAAATCGTTTGATTGACTGGTCTGTCGCTAACCGATTATTGGTGATACTTGCCTTGGTTGCGTTAACGGCTACGGCCATTTTTACTATTCCACGTTTGAATTTGGATGCATTTCCAGATGTTACCAACGTGCAAGTTGCCATAAATACTGAAGCACCTGGTTTAGCTTCGGAAGAAGTAGAGCAACTAATTACTTTCCCCATTGAAGCGGTAATGTATGCATTACCTGATGTTGAAGAAGTACGATCTATTTCTAAAACAGGGCTGTCTGGTATTACGGTTGTCTTCAAAGAAGGCACCGATATTTATTTTGCTCGTCAATTGGTTTTTGAGCGATTGCAATCAGCAAAAGAATTAATACCAGAAGGTGTTGGAACACCTGAAATTGGTCCAAACACCTCTGGTTTGGGGCAGGTATATCAATACTTACTACTCGCTGATGAAGATTCTGGTTATGACAGTACGTCACTTCGAAGTCTAAACGATTGGGTGGTTAAATTATTGTTAATGCCTGTAGATGGTGTTACAGATGTCTTAGCATTCGGCGGAAATGTTAAACAATACCAAGTAAATATCAACCCTTCTCGTTTACTTGCTTACCAATTGACCCAAGAAGATATCGCTAACGCATTAGAAGACAATAATGATAATGCGGGTGGTTGGTATATGGATAGAGGCCAAGAGCAACTAATTATACGCGGTGTCGGTTGGCTAAGTAGTGATGAAAAAGGTATTGAAGAACTAAAACAAATCCCTGTTAAAACAATTGAAGGTACTGTTGTCTACCTTTCTGATGTGGCAACTGTTGAGTTTGGAAGCGAAATTAGACAAGGCGCTGTCACAATGACTAAACGTGTCGGTGCTAATGGTAGTAAATTCCTAGGTGAAGTTGTTTCCGGTATTGTTTTAAAACGTATGGGCGCAAATACTAAAGTTGCCATTGATGGCATAAAAGACAGAATCCCGCTCATTCAACAAGCCCTGCCAAAAGGTGTAACGTTTGAACCTATTTATGACCAAGCAGATTTAATTGAAAAAGCAGTTAGCACAGTCGCTCAAGCATTGACAATGGCTTTTATCTTTATTGTTATTGTATTGGTACTTTTCTTACTCAATGTACGCGCAGTTTTACTGGTTCTTATTTCTATTCCACTTTCTGTTGGTATGGCATTAATGATCATGGCTTACAATGGCTTGTCTGCGAATTTAATGTCTCTGGGTGGTTTAGCGGTTGCGATTGGAATGATGGTCGATGGTGCAGTGGTGATGATGGAAAATATTTTCAAACATCTCAGTCAGCCCGATCGTCGTCACGAACATAGTCATGAAGGAATGCATGACAGTGAGAATCCTTTTGATGTCGAAAAAGATGTCGATGTTAGTTTACGCATACAAATTGCCGCTAGAGAAGTAGCTAAGCCAGTATTTTTTGCAGTAACAATTATTATGGTGGTTTTTGCCCCTTTATTTAGCTTAGAAGGGGTTGAAGGCAAACTATTTCAGCCGATGGCTATTAGTATTATGATTGCAATGGTTGCGTCTTTAGCCGTATCACTCATTGTTGTACCTGCGTTAGCCAGTTACCTGTTTCAACGAGGTTTTAAAGCTCGAACCAGCCCTTTCGTTAGTGTGCTAGAAAAGCTTTACCGTAGTAGTTTAACAAAAGCGATGAACGCTAAAAAAGTAGTTCTTATCGGGGCTGGAGCCTTGCTTGTTGGTACGTTATTTTTAGTGCCAAATTTAGGCACTGAATTTGTGCCAGAGCTTGAAGAAGGCACTATTAATTTACGTGTAACCATGGCCCCATCAACCAGCTTAGCGACTGCCCTTTTAGTATCCCCTAAATTGGAAAAAATATTACTTGAATTTCCTGAAGTAACTTATGCTACCAGTCGTATTGGCCGAGCAGAAATTGGTGGTGATCCTGAGCCAGTGAGTAACATTGAAATCTATATTGGTCTCAAACCAGTTGTAGAGTGGACCAGCGCTAAAACACGCCATGAACTACAAGGTTTAATGGAAGTAAAACTTGAGAAATTCCCCGGTTTACTACTGAATTTTTCTCAACCTATCGCAACAAGAGTAGATGAATTACTTTCTGGTGTTAAAGCGCAGTTAGCCATAAAACTATTTGGTGCTGATCTCGATGTCCTTGCTCAGCAAGGTCAGGCTATAGTTAATGCTATTCAAGGTGTTGATGGTGCAAGGGATGTCGCTATGGAGCCAATCGCAGGTGAATCTCAGTTAGTCGTTAGACCAAACCGTCGTCAATTATCTCGATACGGCTTATCGGTTGGTGATGTAATGAGACTTGTGCGAAATGGTATCGGTGGTCAGGAAGTAGGACAAGTCATTAATGGTAATGAACGTTATGATATTTATCTACGGATAGACAAAGAGTTTAGAGATCAGCAACAAACTATTGCTGACTTACGGCTACAAGCTCCAACAGGTGCATGGGTACGGTTAGGTGATGTTGCAGATATTGCCATTGAATCGGGTCCCCCTCAGGTACGCCGAGATGATGTCCAGCGACGCGTCGTTATTCAAGCCAACGTACAAGGACGAGACATGGGGAGTGTCGTTAAAGATATTAGAGCAGCAATTGCAAGTAAGGTTGATTTACCTCCCGGTTATTCTGTTGATATCGGTGGCCAATTTGAAAATCAACAAAGAGCACAGCAAAGACTTGCTATCGTTGTTCCACTTTCTATTGGTATTATTGCGTTGCTACTATATTTTGCTTTTACTAGTGTTGGTCAAGCTATGCTCATACTCGTCAATTTACCCTTAGCTATGATTGGTGGAGTTGTCGCCTTGTATATTTCTGGTCAATACTTATCTGTCCCAAGTTCAATTGGTTTTATTACCTTATTTGGTGTCGCTGTTCTCAATGGTGTGGTTATGGTTGAAGCGATTAATCTACGCATTGAAACAGGTATGGAAAGTATTGCCGAAGCCGTTTACGAAGGCGCTATATCAAGGCTTCGCCCTGTATTGATGACAGCGATTACCTCCGCTCTTGGTTTGATACCTATTATCATGTCAAATGGTGTAGGCTCTGAGATACAACGACCATTAGCCACTGTAATTGTTGGTGGTTTGGTTACAGCAACGTTCCTTACTTTATTTGTCCTCCCCGTACTTTATGGTTGGTTTTCTAAAGGTCGGATTGAAGAAATGAGAAGGTAGTGCTGTTTGGCTAAAGCAAATATGACGGTTTGCTTTAACTCGATATCCCGTAGGTATTCGCTGCGGGATATCAATTTATAGGAGAAAGTAATGTCCGACAAATTACATCAACATCCAACTAGCGATGGACACAGTCATATTCCTAAAGATATGTCTTCAAGTCGTATTGGCTGGGCATTTATACTAAATGTTTGTTTTACTATTATCGAATTTATTGGCGGCTGGTTAACCAACAGTACCGCAATCATGGCGGATGCGGTTCACGATTTAGGAGATAGTTTATCCATCGGTCTCTCATGGGTATTAAATAAACTCAGCAAGAAAAACCATGATGAAACGTTTAGTTACGGCTACCACCGTTTTTCTTTACTTGGTGCGCTTATTAACGGCGTTGTCTTAATAGCGGGGTCAATTTATGTGTTAACCATTTCATTCCCTCGATTGTTATCGCCAGAGATGCCTGATGCTCAAGGCATGTTATGGTTAGCGATATTAGGGGTGATTGTTAATGGTTATGCTGCCTTCAAATTAAGTGACGGGAAAACATTAAACGAACGTGTACTTAATTGGCATTTACTGGAAGACGTTTTAGGTTGGGTAGCTGTGCTAATTGTTGCTATCGTCTTAATGTTTGTCGAACTGCCAATACTTGATCCCATACTTTCAATCGGATTTACCTTATTTATTCTTTTTAATGTCTTAAAAAACCTCCGTACTGCAATACGTCTGTTTTTGCAGGCAACACCAGAGCAAGCCATTCAAGAAAAAATAAAAATTGAATTATCAACATTGAAATTTATTGAAGATATTCATCATTTTCATTTGTGGTCCCTTGATGGTGAAAGGCATGTACTTACTGCTCATTTAGTAGTGAACCATTATTTTGATCAACAGGAATATATTGCAATAAAGCATGAAATATCAACACGACTAAGCCCGTTTCATCTTGAACATACAACGTTGGAATTTGAGTTTGTAAACGAAATATGTAGAGATTCAAAAAACAATTAGAAATACTTTCAAAGATGAAAAGACATTTTAACCAAACCTGTTGCAGGCTCGTTTTTTTGAGAGACCCCATTTCTCTTACTAGTGCGGAAGCCTTTAGTGTTACTACAGCGGAATGCTGACAGATTTATTTTACGTAAACCCAAATCTGACGGATGACTATGATGATTAGCTATTACAGCAATCTTGTCCTTCTTGAATTGGTGGGCATTTAACAGTTCCAAAAGAACAGAAAACGCAGCAATCACCTTTTAAAGGCTTTAATAATACTTTGCATGATTCACATTTATAGAACCACTGACAGGCATTGGTTGGCATTTTTTCTGTTTTACTATGACCACACTCAGGACAAGTTATTGTTGAGTTTAATTTTATACTTTGCATACTCGCACCTTTATAGGTTTTACAATATCTAATACTGACATTACAATCATTAAACTTATGCCAAAGTAGAATAAATAGGTACTCCAACCATATTGCCAGAGAAGATAGGGGTTTTGTGACCATCCCCTCGATATTAACCTTACTTGCGGTAAGGTACTGAAAAACCTAGTGACCTTGGGTTTAATATGAAATTAGCTAGTTTAGTCAAAACTCTTATAGCATTTTGATAATTTAATTATGAGAGCACTTTTGATACATATTTATTGCCAACATCATTAAGTAAACCTTTTAATAATTGTTTACCCCTCAAATTACTGTTTAAAAAACAGGCTTAAGGTTAATTTCGAGGGGATGGGCAACAAACCTCTAGTTTGACACCAAACTTACTACAGATTTAAATCTACAGAGCCTTTTCCGTTGCTATTTCCAAATTACGCAAGTCCAAAATAGTTTTCACACAGCCTGAGCTTGAAGGGGGCGCTAACTCTCTTGGGGGGCGAAAGCGCCTTAGACTTAATACTCTAAATTCGTTTGAAACTTGAATAATGGAAATGTCCGCTTTGGGAATTTGAGATCTAGCTCCATGCAAAAGTGTTAGGTAAAACTTCAGTTGTAAATGGATGTAATTTTTTAAGTGAAAATTGCAGTTTTAGGCTCAAATTTCACATCAAGTAATGAAAGTTCAACGGCAGCTATGAGCTTGAAGCAGTCATACAATGTAAAAAATACGACTGACCGCTTATCGCTCTTTGCCGAAGTTCGGCTCAGTGCCAATTCCGGACGGTGTTGTTTTTTTTGATACATAAAATCAAGGGTGACCCCCTTAGCATACCTACATATCTATTTCTCTGTATCAAACCCAGCAATAAACTCATCGATAGAGGTTTTGAGGTTTTCTTCATGGCTTTTTATTTTTCCAAGAGCCAGCATAGCTTGCTGTTTAGCCTTATCTTGATCCCCTCTCTCTTTGTAGCCTTTGGCCAGATTAAACAACACCCATGCAGAATCTAAATAAAGCCCTGCGTTATATTGCAACAGCTCCATGCCTTTTTCGGGCGACTCAAGCCCTGTCATATAATATGAGGCAAAATTGATCGCACCTTTTCGAGGTTTGATCTCCTGAAATAAGTCTTGCGACAGCAGCTTAAAATGCTTATCAAAACCTTCTGGCCCCTCTGTAAAAACTCTAAAGGGTACTGACCAGTTACGATACAATTCATTGGTGGAATTAACCAGACCAGTCATTAACGTCGCTACGTGGGGGAGCGTTTGCAAATGTTCTATCTTAAATCTGAGGCCGTTGGGTTTGGTTTCTTCCAGAAATGCCTTTAATTCTAAAAAACCCTCACGCATAGCTATTGCCGAATCATCAATCACCTGAAAACCTTCATCTCCTAGATTGACATAAAGAAACTGATTCAAATCTTCTTCTGAAGACAGATACCTTTTCAGTTTAGGCAATGTGACTTCATTACCCCAGTGAATAGAAGGACTTAATGCAACGTGGGCAGTAAACAAACCCGGTCGGGAGTGCATTGCATGCAAAGAAAGAAGCCCGCCAAGAGAGTGTCCGCTTAGGGTTTTAAAATCAGAGGTTTGATAGTGCTTATCGACAAAGGGAAGCAACTCTTTCTCTATATAATCTAAAAAGGCATCAGCACCACCACCTTGTTTATATTCGACATGTTCAGTCGGTGTGTAATCCCTGATTCTGCTTTCGTTTTCAATTGCAATCAATATCATGTGTGGAGCCAAACCATTCTCGTAATAGGATGACATAACCCCCTGAATCATGTCCTTGTAATATTTGCCATCCAGAAAATAATAAACTGGATATTTATAGTCCGGAAAGTCACCATAATTATCAGGCAGATAAACGGTGACGTTTTGCTTTTCTCCCAACGTCTTAGAGCTAATTATGTGTTCTTTAACAATGACAGCATTGGCAGAAAATAGAGGAAAAAGACAAATGATTGTGGCGACGAGCCTTAGCTTTTTTAAGTAGTTCATAAAATTCCCTGTTTATCATTTTTTCGAGATAAGTTGCCGAATAATAACTTTAATGAAAAGCGATTAAGGTGGCCATATAAAGATAATTTAATTAGGTCATGCAATAAAAGCAATTGCCATAATGCAACTAAAAATTAAACCAGACTACCACCTTAATTGAACAAACAAAGCTATCCCAATTAATATGGATGGCATCCTAATTTCTACTGAACTTCGCAAAAGTGCCATGAGCAGACATTGGCAAAGCTTCGCTTAACCGGCGTAAATAAAATAGCAGGCTGAAATTAGCAACGAAGAAGCAAAAGCAAATTGTTATTCCTATGACTGCAATTGTTATGCCTTAAGCTCAAAAGACAGCCCATCTTTACCTGTGGGTTTTAGACTAGTATTAAACTCATAGCTTCTTTTATAAATTATTTCTAATTTAATATGGTTGATTCTATCTTTATAGGCGTTTAAAAATCTTGCTGTTGCTTTACGTATTTGGGAATCACTAAATTTTATTTTTGTTAACGCATTTAAGTTGTTTAAAAATATCCTATCAGCATCCATTCTTTGATTACCATCTACAGGCTTTAACGTTACGCGAAATATAGCGTGATCGGGTTTTAACTCTATTTCTGTATTAATGGCTCGTACGATATCTGCGCCAAATTCATGCCAATACTCAATAGTCGTACTTCCCTTTCGAAGACTTCTTAGCAACTTGATACTCCTTATGAAGCATTGCGCTTACATAATTTTCCGTTTAATGTTCGTACTAGGTGCGATCTTAATTAGATAAATCGAACATGACACAGCCATTACCGGCAGCTGCTATACG
>NZ_AUTP01000033.1:0-1402 GCF_000498075.1 Pseudoalteromonas sp. TAB23 | reverse complement strand
TAGCGGTTATTGAACGCCAAGAATCAGTTGGTGGCGGTTGTGTACATTGGGGAACAATTCCTTCAAAAGCGCTTCGCCACTCTGTTAGCCGCTATATTGAATACAAAGCAAATCCGTTATTTAATGTTGGTGAGCGCCCTAGCCGCCTGACATTTCCTGATATTTTACGTCACGCAAGTTCTGTTATTTCTAAGCAATCTAATTTACGTAGCAGCTTTTACGATCGTAACCGCATTCATATGTTTCAAGGTGATGCGAGATTTGTAGATAAGCACACGATTGAAGTAAAAAGAAATGATGGTTCAACTGAGCGACTGACTGCTAAAACGATTGTTATAGCAACCGGCTCACGCCCTTATCGCCCACCAGAAGTCGATTTTACGCATTCTCGTATTTATGAGAGCGACACTATTTTAGGTCTTAAACACGACCCTCACCGCGTACTTATATACGGCGCTGGTGTAATTGGTTGTGAGTACGCTTCTATATTTAAAGGTTTAGGCGCTAAAGTTGATTTAGTTAATACACGCGACCGACTACTTGCTTTTATGGATGCTGAAATATCTGACGCGCTTAGCTATCACTTTTGGAACAGCGGTATTGTTATTCGTCATAACGAAGAGTTTGACCGAATAGAGACCCGTGACGACTGCGTTATTATGCATTTAAAATCAGGCAAACGCGTAAAAGCTGACTGTATTTTATTTGCTAATGGCCGTACTGGTAACACTGATACATTAAACCTTGAAGCCATTGGTTTAAAAGCCGATAGCCGTGGCCAATTAAAAGTTAACGAAACATATCAAACAGAAATTGATAACGTTTACGCTGTAGGTGATGTAATTGGCTATCCAAGCCTTGCAAGTGCTGCGTTTGACCAAGGTCGTATAGCTGCTGATGCAATTGCGTGTGGTAACTGTGATGACAGACTGATAGTTGATATTCCGGCCGGTATTTATACCATCCCAGAAATGAGCTCAGTCGGTAAAACAGAGCAAGAACTTACAGCCGCTAAAGTACCATATGAAGTTGGCCGTGCTCAGTTTAAGCATTTGGCACGTGCGCAAATTGCTGGTACTGAAGTAGGTAGTTTAAAAATATTATTCCACACCGAAACCAAAGAAGTACTTGGCGTACATTGTTTTGGCGAACGTGCCTCTGAAATTGTTCACATTGGCCAAGCTATTATGGAACAAAAAAATGGTGGCAATAATATCGACTACTTTGTAAATACCACATTTAACTACCCAACCATGGCTGAAGCCTACCGTGTTGCGGCATTAAATGGTTTAAATCGCTTATTTAAATAACGGCTTAAATAATACCAATCCGCAATAATACTTAATCAATTTGAGGGGTTAAATCTGACGTTAACTACGTTAAAAATTTCTGATATAGAACA
>NZ_AUTP01000032.1:0-1465 GCF_000498075.1 Pseudoalteromonas sp. TAB23 | reverse complement strand
CCGATCACTATTGGCAGCAAGGTATTGCACCATACATTGCGAGCAGGCCATTTCCATTTCTGTCAAACTTTAAAATTCGTATGACGGAACGAAATATCAAACTAGGACCTATTAAAGGTAATCAAGGTGAGGTTATTGAAGGCACATTTAATCAATTAGTGCCTGTCGACGCGCATAAGGGTTTAAAGATACCTGGACGGGCATATTTACTAATGGGGCCGCTCAGTTATTCATCCACTATTTTGTTTTTAACCTCACTACAGGACTCTCGTCAGGCTGTCATCGCGGGTCATTCAAATGTAAGGTCTTGCACTACTGGGCGTATACAAACTCATGTATTGTCTGGTTCTAATTTAGAACTAACCATGCCGACACTTATCTTTACTCGCCCATCAGGAAAAGAGCATTGTCAGCAACCTATCGAACCAGATGTTTATGTGTCGAACGAAGTAATAAATTCGAATGAGGCAGTGGAACACTTAGCAAAATATATTACCGCTAATAGGTAGACGAATATAGACGGGTTACCCAACATTTAAATAAGAGCGGTTAACGTGCAGGCTCAATCAAATCTGAGGGTTTTACCAACCCCGTCTTTAACTCAACACGTTAACCTAATTCGTTTTAGGAGTGAATGGGGTCAAATTTTGACTTCAGACATTAAAAACCTTCGATGTCTGCTCATGCCACATATACGAATATCAGATTTGAGCAAAATCTAAAAATCAAATCTGAAATAATAGTTAAGAATTATTCAATTAATCTTTGCTTTAAAAGCGCAGCGCCTCTTACCCTCTTTATGAATCGTTAACTTTAATTTGCCTCAACCATCAAGTTGAAAGTATTCGTTTTATTCTGGCAAAGACAAAACATATGGCACAAAGAGAAATGAATTAAGAGTAAATGAGAAAAAACGCAAACCAACTATTGCTTTAAATTAATCTTTCCTAGCTCATATCTGATCTTACAATTTAAGAGAATAAGTTTAGACTTCATCTGACAGACAGCCATGAGCGAGAAGCAGACGGTCGAGTAAACTCGTTTTTGGACATAAACTTTTTAGAAAAGCAGTACTCCAATTATCGAACGCTGCCTTTTTAGCATGATAAAGCACTCAGTATGAATCTTACTTGGTATTAAACTTATTCAAATCACATGCGATGTTTCTAGCGACCAGCTCTTATTCAAACTGCCAGTAAAGCGGAGAACCGAACGAATCAAGGTAGTAATCGATAATCGCCCGAACATTCAGCGAAGGATGACGGGCATTCGGGTAGATTGCCGCGATGTGTTGCGACTCCGTTTTTATAGACTTATCCAGCTCCGGCAGTAGTACGATTAGTTCTCCTCGCTTGAGTTGGTCTCCAATCAGCCAATCAGGAAACAGCACGATCCCCATTCCCCCGAGTGCAGCAATCAACAACGTTTCAGCATTATTGGATGACATAAGGGGCGATACTGGATA
>NZ_AUTP01000031.1:0-2450 GCF_000498075.1 Pseudoalteromonas sp. TAB23 | reverse complement strand
ATGCAAAACGTATTATAAAGCTGGCCGTCTAAATCATTACGATCCGTTACCACCACTATGGTTGGGTTATTCATTTGCGGTTGCGCCATTAGCTTACCCGCGTAGCACAACATTGAAATCGATTTACCCGAGCCTTGGGTGTGCCACACAACCCCCGCTTTGCCGGAGCCTGCTTCTACCTTATCAACATAATTAGCGCGAGGTTCTGCAAGCTGCGCCTTCGCTGCAGCAATTAATGTTGCCTTTACTGCAGCGCGCACTGCGTGAAATTGATGATAGCCCGCGATTTTTTTAATGGTTTTACCATCATCTTCTTCAAACAAAATAAAGTGGCGCAAATAATCTAAAAACAGCGCAGGCTGAAAAAAACCTTTTACTAAGGTTTCTAACTGATATTCAAATAGTGGCTTGTCGTCTTCACTATTTACAGTGCGCCACGGTACAAAGCGCTCTTTATTGGCCGTGAGTGAGCCCACTCTTGCAGTTAAGCCATCACTAACAACAAGCGCCTCGTTAAAAATAAATATATCAGGTAGCTCATCTTTATAGGTTTGAATTTGTTGAAACGCCTGCCAAATGTCGGCGTTATTATCAATCGGGTTTTTCAGCTCTAATAGCGCCAGCGGTAAGCCGTTAATAAACACCATCACATCTGGGCGACGATTGCCTTTGGTACCCGTTATGGTGAACTGATTCACCACCAAAAACTGGTTTTTATTTACATCGTTAAAATCCACCAGCTGAACGTAGTCTGTTCTGGTATTGTCAGTTTTACTTTCATCATTAACTTTGTATTCTACTTTAACGCCTTGCAATAACGCTTGATGAAAGCCTTTATTATTTTTAATCAGTATCGGGGTTTCGGCTTTACTTAAGCTCAACGTTACTTCTTCAAGGGTTGCCAATGGAATATGCGGGTTAATCACTTTAAGTTGCGCCAGTAACCGCCCATGTAATATCACTTGGCGATAATCACTGCGCTCAGCAGCAGGTTCATTAGGGGCAATATCGTAGCCACAAATATAGTCATAACCAATTTGTTCAAACCATGCGACACAAGTTTTTTCAAGTAAGTCTTCACTTATCATGGTTCGACCTCCTCTAAACTTTCCTCTCTTTCATTAAATACCTTCATATATTCTATTGGATTTACGTTAAATAATATTTCAGAAGGTAAATATATATCTTCGTATATTTGTACTGACTCAAACTCATCATTTAGAAAAGTATCGAAATCATGATCTCTTACAGGAAGTATTTCAGGTTCCGCAGAGATAAATGATTCTCTAAGATCATATATAAAACCAATAATCGAGTCCGCTTGACGTGCTATAAACTCTGCATAATGTAAGTCTAGGGGTACATGGTCTAATGATCTACCATGCGCAAGAGGGCAAAAATCATTTCTCAACTCTCCAACGCCTTGAATTGCTGCTTCGAAGTGTGCTGCAGAACTATTTATAATTTTCTTAAAGGCTTCAATAACTTTTTTTTCATTTTTTAAACCCTTGCCTATCTCAAAAACACTAACTGCTTTTTTTGCCAATTTACCTACAGCAATATCACCAGCATACTCTTTCTTGTATTCATCTAAAATTGATTTACAAATCCCCTCAACTAAGGCTTTAGCATGCCCAATAACTAGTCCTGTTTCTTTCTCATTATAAGCGGCTTCAGCAGCCAATAATGTTCGAGCCAACTTATATCGATCAGCAGTTTTATCTACCACATACTTTGTGCGACTAAATATTACATAATCCATTGTTTACTAATCCGTTATAATATCTTTACCGCTTAACAAGCGTGGTAATAATAAATCACGCAAGTTAGCTAACCTCTGTGACTCAGTTTCATTTTTATTAATATTCTCGAACATTTCAAAAACGACATTCTCAAACAAATTAAGTAATTCCAATGTAGGGACTATAGAGTTTACTTTTTTTAGTTCTGACTGCCTTATACCTACTACCGTAGTGCCCGTTGCTCGACTCTCTAAATCCGTTTTAGCTTGAGGTGTTTGTAACCATAAATAAAGAAAGCTTGGCGTTACATTCAAATTATCAGCCCTTAAAGCATATAAACGCTGACTTAAACAATATTTAGTATTGTCTGTAAGGAAATACATTTCACCTAAAGGAGCCTCTGATGTGAGAAAAATATCACCTTTTTCTAACTCAACTTTCATCCATTTTGAATATAAAGCCTCATCTAAGAATCGAATTGTTTCATGCCTAGTAAGTCTACCATTTTTAATATTTTTGGCTGAAATTGCGGGATACCCTTCTTTGGCCCAATCACCACCGAGTTTTAAGGGGGTTTTTCCTCTATGGTCAATTACTGCTGAAGTTACTTCACCTAAGCTTTTAACCCCCCACCCTTCGGGTATTTCACCCAATTCTGAGTCGATTAGGTTATCGGGGAATAAGTCGGCGGTGGCTTTTAGTTGCTGG
>NZ_AUTP01000030.1:0-9065 GCF_000498075.1 Pseudoalteromonas sp. TAB23 | reverse complement strand
ACAAATATTGGCTGCCTCTGTCGCTGTGGTGAATTAACCCTTCGGGGTTGCCACGATGCCAAATAGCTTGCTCTAACGCATCAAGAATAAGCTCTGTGTGCATTGTCGTTGATACACGCCAACCTACAATGTATCGTGAAAAAACATCTATCACGAAAGCGACATAAACAAACCCACTCCATGTGGCAACATAGGTGATGTCAGCTACCCAAAGTTGATTTGGCTGCTCAGCAGTAAATTGACGATTAACTAAATCAAGTGGCTTATCTTGTTGCTCGTCAGGTATCGTTGTCTTATGTGCTTTACCCCGACGAACACCTTGAATTCCCATAACTCGCATCAATCGTTCGACTGTACAGCGGGCGACTTGATGGTCGTCAAGCTGTAGCTGCTTCCATATTTTTCTTGCACCATAAACTGACATATTATCCTCCCACACTTCGCGAATGAGTATTATCAGCTCAGCATCACGCTTTTTGCGGTTAGACAGTCGCTCAGGCTCTCTTTGTATCTGTTTATGAGAATAATACGTTGATGGTGCAATCGGCAATTCCTTGCAAATTGACTCGACACCGTAATGCTCTCTGCAAGCATCAATAAAATCCACTATTACTTCTGTTTGCGGTCGAGCTCCGCTTGGGCGAAAAAAGCGGCAGCTTGCCTCAGGATATCATTCGTTCGCTTGAGCTCTTTATTCTCGCGCTCTAAGACGGCAAGGCGTTCTTCAGTTGATTGCGTATTAGAAGAGGGTTTAGACGGTTGAGCTTGAGATTTCTTGACCCATGCTCTAAGTGTTTCTGGGGTACATCCCAGTTTATCTGAAATCGATACTAGCGCAGCCCAAAGAGAAGGGTATTCATGCTGTTGTGTGGTAACAAGCCTAATTGCACGTTCACGAAATTCTGATGTATAGCGATTTGATTTTTTCATAGTTCCAGTTTCTCAAGTTATTGAGTCTCTGGCAAACACGGGGCGATTCAAAGCTGATCTTGAACATATTTTCTAATTGTTTCTTATTGGCATTTCCAATCGTTTCCACAAAGTAACTTTGCGTCCACAACTTGGCTCCCCAAAAGTATTTTTTCTTAATTTCAGGATAAATCCTGAAAAACTCACGAGCAGTAATACTTTTGACTATTTGCATTACATCACTTGGTGATTGCTTAGGGATGCTTCTAATAACCATATGGATATGATCTTCTGGTATTTCAAGTTCAACGATTTCTATATCGTAATCATATCCAATTTTTTTAATGATCGCCTTCATCGTTGTACGATAAGGCTCCATAAAATCTTTATGTCTATATTTTGGTATCCAGACAAAATGATACATAAGTCTGAATACATGATGCGTATTTCTTTGAAGTTCCATGTACTAAATAATATAGACTGGGACAAGCCCAGTCCACACTATTCAGCACGGGGGCAAGCCCCCTAGATTTTCGCTACGCTTTGTTAAAAGATATTAGTGACTGTCGTGGCCACCTTTCATCAAGGCCCGATAATGCTGTAGATCTACCTCATCCGTTGTCGTTTGCATTGAAAGGTGTTTCGTTTCAGTTTTTGCGTGAATGGTCTTGCCTAGTTTTAGTGTGGTGCCGAGGCCCGCGTATAGATAACGGTCGCCGAAACTTGACTTCAAGGCGGCAAAAGCTGGCTCACCAGTACAGTGTGTGGGCGCCATCCAAGCGACATTCCATTTGTCTCGCAATGAAGTAGCAATATTTTTGGCTTGTTCGGGATTTAAAGGGAGTAGATGAGTGCCGCCTAAAAGTAAATGAATGGGTTTGCCGATTGCTATTTGGGCAGCCTCAATAATTTTCTCTAGCTTTGGGTGACTGCAACCAACGATCAGGACAATGCCGTCTGGGGTATCAATGGCTAGCGAAATTTCCATTACGTCTAGATCTACGCCCCAAGGACCTTTCATCATAATTAAATGGAAACCTGGTTCCACTTCTGTGGTTTTGGTTACCCAGCTGAAATTACCTTCCGGCCAAGCGCTTCCAAAAGACATTGTCTTTGGTGGATTCCCATCATAATAACGCATCTCTTTCGGAAGAGACTCATCGCGCTTATAGAAGGTTCCTGGCAAGGCTGCGCCAAACACGCCAAACTTCTCCTTAGGTGCATAAATTTTTACGTTTGGATTAACTCTCACCAGATGATTAAGGCCACTTGTGTGGTCACCATGCCGGTGAGAAGCAATCGCAAAGTCAAGCTTAGCGAGGTCAACACCTTTGGTTTTCACGTTATGTGCAAAAATTTCCGCGTTGTTCCCTGTGTCAAACAGTATGCGTTTACCTCCATACTCAATATAAGCGGAGAATCCCCAGTCCTTTTTCATTTCGGACGGTTTACCAAATGCATCGTAAAGAATCGTGATGCTGTTGTTTGCTTGCCCCGCATAGAGGTAGGGCGTAAATAGAAAAACGACTGCAAGCAAAGTCGCTATATTTCGTAGTATTATTCTCATTTTTTATTCCTTCTTAATATAGTATGCCTTCAACGACATGGGGAACACCTAATACATATCTATATAGCGTTTTATGTACTTTATGATTGACCACTCGTAGGCAAAAAGACCTTTAACTGATTTCATTTATGGTGTTACTAATTTCATTTTCTATTAAGACGTCATTATCCTAAAAAGGATTCAAAAAATGTTTTTCGGAGACATATTAGCGAGAATAAATATGTGGCAGTGCTAGATGTAATTGAGTGGCAGGGTTAAATGTTATTAGGTGGCACTGATGGTGGTTATTTTCAAAAACGAGCAACAATGAATAAAGCCATTTTAAAATAACTCAACGGGCAGCGTTTGCTTGAAATTTATTTACCGTTGTCACACATACATGTAACAAGGTGCATGTCAGGTACTCTGCCCTGCATAAATATTAAACGAACCACACTTCTAATTCATGAAGGCGGCTTTGGTTGAGTTTATGAATATCAAACACCCACAAAATGATAATCACTGATGCCCACATACTTCCATGTGCATTATCATATGGCTTAACTTGTGGAGCATTTTTAGCGTAGTTGGTAGCGACCCCATAACTAAAAGCCGCCATTAAGGCAGATAACATTGGGATTATTGCACTTTCTCCTATTCTAATTCCTTCCCAGCCAACTAGCACACTAACACCAGTGATGCCTAGAATAAGCCCTGTTGAGACACTTTTGGTTAACATTTTTCTTGATAAAAGAGCGCCTATAATTGCACCCCACATAAGCGAAGTAGAATTCAAAACTGATAGTGTAGATACATTTAAAAACTGGGCAGAATAAGCAAAAAGCAAAAAAGGTAATGCAGAATTAAACAGCCCTAATATAAAAAAGTGTTTGATGTTATTTAAAAATTTTAGTTTGTTTTTAAAATAAAAAGAAACAAACAGTAAGGTTATCGCTGCAAAAGCAACTCTTGCCTCAATGAGTGCAACAGGACCGAGAGGATTTGCTGCAATGCGCATAAAAAGAAAAGAGCCTCCCCATATGGCGGCCAAGGTTAATAACCTAAATAAACTTGCTGGTGACATATTAAATTCCAAAAAATAATTATATTTCTATTCTTAGCTAACGTCATTTAATTCACAACCCGATTCTTGCTAAGTTAAACAATCATTCATTTTTCATGAATAACATATTCAATCTTACGTAGTACACGTAAACCCATAGGCAACCAAGTATATAAACCTGACGTCAACTTACGAATAATGCCTGCACGGAGCATTAATTGAAGGCTGATTACTTCAGCATCATTGGGGGGGGTCCTTTTAAGTAGCAAGAAGATAATTTTTTGTCAGCATTAATTGTTCCATTAGTTATTGATAAAAAGAAAATATGGCTCAGCGTTTTTCCGTAACGAGTAAAATAAGCTCACACATTATATTTACGGTAAAAGCTGAATAGGCAGTTATCTAATTCTAAGTATTTATCACTACCGTCAAAACAAATAGTTGCACAAACGCGCATACGTGCGTACTATTACTTTTGACTTTACATTTACTAGAGATAATATTTTGGATACAGAAAAATTAATGGTCGCATTCAACGAGTTTACTCATGTGGGAGGGAGCTTAGTTCTTATTATTGCCGCAGTGTCAATTTTGACAGGGTTCATGCGTGAATATGTGCCGCAGGAGAAACTTCAAAAAAAGATTAACAAACATGATAGATGGGGAACATTGCTGGGCGCAAGTTTTGGTCTGCTTACGCCTTTTTGTAGCGCCGCAGTAGTTCCTGTTACGATGGGCATGGCATCTATGGGAGCTTCATTAGGGACAGTATTAAGTTTTTTGATTTCTGCCCCATTATGTAATTTCATTGTTTTAGCTTTGGTTTATGCTACTTTTGGCTTGAAAATCACAGCGGTTTATTTTGCTATTACCTTCAGTGCCGCAGTATTAGGAGGTTGGTTAATTTCAAAGTCTCCTTGGAAAAATGAAATTAAGCGTGGTGATGAATTAGAAGATGCTAAAAAAGCACCCAGTTGCAGTACATCAAGTTCAGCTGTCACAACAACTTGTGGAACAGCAACCACTGCCTCTTGCGAGAATGCCAATCAACCGATAGCACAGGAGCCATGTGGTGAGATTAGTATGAGCTGCGATTCATCAGCGGCCATGGCAATTGAGTCAATCCAACCATCTCGTATTAACAACGTAATGAAAACTGCTATAGCCTTGTTTAAAAGAATCGTTCCTTATGTTCTATTGGGTGCATTGATTAGTGGTTTGTCTGCCGCGTATTTACCCGCAGAGCTTGTGGAGAAGTATGTCGGTGGAGATGATATGTTATCAATAATTATCGCTGCCGTTATTGGTGTTCCGCTTTACTTACGTATTGAAATGGCAATTCCTTTATTAAAGGTACTCATTTTAAAAGGTATGGGGCTAGGGCCGGCACTTGCTCTTATTATTGGAGGGACTGGCGCTAGCTTACCTGAAATAGCGTTAGTATCTTCGGTGTTAAAGCCAAAAGCGGTAATAGCATTTGTAACCATAGTATTAACCACCGCTATCATTGGCGGAGCTATCTTCCAGTATTTAATCTAAATAAAAGTGCGTCATTCCTAGAATGACGCACATTATGAGCGCTATTATGAAAATAGGAATATTAATCTGTGGTGATGTGCCTGACGCATTAAAACAAAACTATGGTAATTACAGTCAGTGCTTAATTCGTGAGCTTGGACTGAATAATCATAATGAACTTTATATTTATAATGCACATCTGTACGAACTCCCTGAATCTGTCGAACAATGCGATGTATATATTATAAGTGGCAGCCCGGCAAGTATATGTGATGAATTCGGCTGGGTTCATAATTTAATTTTATTTACTCGAGAGGCTTTTGTTAGGGGGAAAAAACTACTTGGTATTTGTTTTGGGCATCAACTAATAAACCATGCATTAGGTGGCACACTGATACGTTCAAAAAATGGTTGGGGATTAGGCGTTTATCGTACAAACATTCACAAAGATTACCTAGGGTTACAACAAGGTCAGAAACTATCATTATTCTCCATGCATCAAGATCAGGTTATAAAACCACCCAAAGAATTTAAAGTTATTGCTGGTAGTGATTTTTGTGTTAATTATATTACTTGCTATCAAGATCAAATCCTTACTATACAGGGACATCCAGAGTTCAGCACTCAGTTCTTTTTAGCGCTTATCCATGAAACCAAGCAAAATTACTGTGACTTAACTATTCAAAAAGCCTTAAAGTCATCAAAAAAATCTGTGGATAGCAAAATATTGAATACACTTATTGGCAAATTTATAAAAGAGGGAAGCGACCATGAGTATGAAACAAACACTGAAGTTAGTTACTAACCTTTGTGCTTATTCACATCTTTATAATGTGATTAAAAGGTCAATTCAACACCGAGAAGTCCCACTAGAGGCTAAGACTGGAGCTCAAATAGCACTCCTTGCTGTATTTTGCCCTCTTTTTTGGGGGGCTGTGATATTAGGGGCTGAGCCTAGCACAATAATATTACATGCAATACATTCTGGAATAGTTTTTCTGACTGGGGTAAGTATAATGGTCGTAGGATACTTTAAAGCAGCTAAAAAGATTCATGATTGATGAGAAGTACATTGATGCATTAAAAGCATTGTCAGACCCTACTCGGTTACGTTTATTCTGGTTATTACTTCATGTAGAGCAACGAATTACTGTTGCTGAAGCGCTAGATGTTACAGGGGATACACAATATAACGTTTCTCGAAATTTAAAAATGCTAAACAAGGCAGGATTGCTGACACCTAAAAAGCAAGGGAAGTGGGTTTATTACACCCTAAATCAGCAAACGGCTCCACATTGTCAAGCATTGGTGGATTCAGTCAAGTTCTTACCTTCAGACAATTTTTCTGAAATAATTAAACTTTGTGTTTTGCGTTTATCAATGCGTGTTGACGGAGAGTGTGTCGTTGGTGCAAACAGTGATGAATGGAAAACTGCTATGAACAATGATTTATTGACTAACCATTAATAAAGTAGCAGATGCAATGTTAGCATATCGTTAACTACCCTAACGCCCATTTTGTCGGACGAGTTGTCGTTAATTATAAGGTCAATAAAGGCAGTAGTCAGCTTTAAGCTGTCCTTATCCTTTCTATTCAATAGATTTACAATGGGTTAAAGCAATGTTACCAATTGCCACATGAAAATTTTTAAAGGTATACAGTGGCCAACTTTATGTAGAAAAACGATTATCCAGCTCTTCTTGTAATTTTTCGACTTCACTTATAATACTTAAGAACTTTTCTCCAAAGTCGGTTACAACATATTCGACTCTCGGTGGAAGTTCGTTGTAAACCTCCTTTTTAAGAATACCAAATTCAATATTTCTCTTTAGGCATTGATTTAATACTTTTGTAGACAAGCCTTCGACGGTGGATACCATTTTTCCAGGTCTATTAATTCCATTAGAAAGAAGTTCATATATTGTTAAAGACCATTTACAGCCAAATATTGTCTCTATCATCCTAGCTGAACGTTCCGGCGCTAATTTTCTTATAATTATTTTTTCGTTATTAATCATGATTTAATACCTAAAAGTACCTACCTTACCAATTTGTACTTACTATTTTCCCTCTACTAAAGACGGCTAATATTACCACACACAAAACATGAGGAGAGAACAATATGACATTTAATAAATCAGGGGTAGCTATTATTATCGGTGGTACTAGCGGCATAGGTTTAGAGACCGCGAAGCAACTATTACAAAATAACATTGAAGTCGTTGTGGTTGGTAATAATCCTGAAAAATTGTCTCATGCAGTATCACAATTAAATGAGATAGGTAGTGCATCAGGAATTCAAGCAAATCTATATGAAAAAGAAAGTGTTTTTGAGCTGATTTCTGAATTAGAAAGCTTAGAAAAACCGATACTCTATTTGGTTAATGCAGCTGGGTATTTTAATCCAAAACCCTTCATAGAACATTCGGAATCCGATTACGATATATACATGGGTTTAAATAAGGCTACATTTCAAATTAGCCAAGCAGTAACTAAAAATATGATTAAGCATGGTGGCGGCAATATTGTTAATATTGGTTCAATGTGGGCAAAACAGGCAGTCAAAGCGACACCATCATCTGCTTATTCAATGGCAAAGGCAGGCTTGCATGCATTGACTCAACATATGGCAATGGAATTATCAGACTATAACATTCGTGTAAATGCCGTTTCTCCTGCCGTAGTGAAAACACCAATTTATGAAGCATTCATTAACCCCAATGATATGGACGAAGTCATTGCCGGATTCAATGATTTTCATCCAATAGGACGTGTTGGAACACCACAAGATATCGCGAATAGTATTGCTTTCTTATTATCAGATGATACGAGCTGGGTCACAGGCGCAATATGGGATGTTGATGGTGGCGTTATTGCTGGTCGCAATTAATTCCCCCATAGAATAATGTACTAAAGATAACTGCATTTTAATCCAATGCTTCATTTTTGAAGCATTGATCAATGTGATAACTCTAGTTTCACGTAACTTTGTATATTCAACTACGCAATAAAGTTTTATTCCCTCTTCTTTTTGGGCTACTTCTACCCGTATATCAATAGCCTGAAAAAGTGTCTTTAAAGAACTATAGTAATCTATGTACTTTAGTTATATCAATGCCCTTGACCTTCCAATGATGGTAAGCTTTAAACTAACTGGATTACCAAAGCAGTTACATAGGGTTATGTTATGAACAACAAATCAGAGCACGTAAATACAAGGTCTTCAGAAGTAAACTTAACCATCGAAGGTATGTCATGTGCCTCATGTGTAACTCGTATTGAACGTGCACTTAAAGCCATTAGCGAGGTTGAAAAAGTAATTGTTAATATTGCCACTGAAAAAGCAACAATTAGCCTTAGCGAAGCGATTAACACTTCCATATTAGTTGAGGCCGTTGCGAGTGTAGGGTATAGCGTGCGTCAACGCGCCCCCATCAATATAGCGATTAGCGGCATGAGCTGCGCATCATGTGTTGGTCGTGTTGAACGTGCCTTAATGGCAGTACCAGGGGTAAACTCTGCATCGGTAAATCTAGCTACAGAGCAAGCGCAAATTTATTCGGACAATATCATCAACACCCGTTTATTACTGCAAGCCATCGTAGATTTGGGATATCAGGCAAAAATACATACCGAGCAAGTTACCGGTAATGATGATTTAGCTAAGCAACGAGAAAAAGAAAATCAAAGCTTACTCACTGACTTAAGGTTGGCTGCCACGTTGACTTTACCCGTTTTTATTCTAGAGATGGGCTCACATATACTTCCTTCCTTCAAAGAGTGGATCACCCTAAACATTGGCCTTAGCAATAGTTGGCTGATTCAATTCATGCTGACGTCTATTGTGCTATTTTTCCCTGGAAAGCGGTTCTATCAAAAGGGCCTACCCGCACTGTGGCGACGTGCCCCTGATATGAATTCTCTTGTGGCGATTGGTACACTTGCTGCTTACCTTTTCTCAGTAATAGCCACATTTGTACCGCAAATATTACCACCCAATGCCGTCGCCGTTTATTTTGAAGCGGCGG
>NZ_AUTP01000029.1:0-2946 GCF_000498075.1 Pseudoalteromonas sp. TAB23 | reverse complement strand
CCTCTGGCACACATGCAAGCCCAAGGCGGCGCCTTTTTAGCGGGCACAGTGCATCAACAACGGTATTTTTAAATTTAATGGCGCTACTACTTGCTTGAATTTGCTCCCCCGAAAGCACTTTTAATAACTCTTCTTGTCCGTTGCCAGCAACACCCGCAATCCCCACTATTTCGCCTTGCTGTACTGCAAAGTTAATATTTTTAAGGGGTGTTTCAAATAACGCTTGTGCGGCGGTGGTTAGATTATTAACGGTTAAAAAATCCGCAGCACCCAAAGCTCTGCGAGTTTGGTTACTAATTGGCGTGTTGTCGCCTACCATCAGCCTAGCAATTGACTCACTAGTTTCGTTTTTAGGAATACAATGCCCGCTTACTTTCCCGCCTCTCAAAATGGTCGCACTGTCACATAACTCAATCACTTCGTGCAGTTTATGGCTAATAAACAGCACAGAGCAGCCTTCTTTTTTAAGTGACTTTAGGGTTTTAAATAATGCATCGACTTCTTGTGGAGTCAGTACTGAAGTGGGTTCGTCTAAAATAAGTAACTGAATATCTAATAATAAGCATCTAACAATTTCTACTCGTTGGCGCTCGCCAGTTGAAAGTGTTGATACCAGTCTATGGGGGTCTAATGGCATACCATAACGTGTTGATGTTTTTGTAATTCGACCCGCAAGCGTGCTGCTATACCCTGCTAAATCACCTAACGCTAGTTCAATATTTTGGGCGACCGTAAGTGTTTCAAATAACGAAAAATGCTGAAAGACCATTCCAATGCCTAAATCACGCGCATCAGCAGGCTCTTTTATATTCATTATACGGCCATTAAAAAACATGTCCCCTTGGTCAGGTTTAACCACACCATAAAGCATTTTCATTAATGTGCTTTTACCTGCACCGTTTTCACCTAATAAGGCATGCACTTCAC
Organism: Pseudoalteromonas sp. TAB23; assembly: GCF_000498075.1. Taxonomy (NCBI): domain Bacteria; kingdom Pseudomonadati; phylum Pseudomonadota; class Gammaproteobacteria; order Alteromonadales; family Pseudoalteromonadaceae; genus Pseudoalteromonas; species Pseudoalteromonas sp. TAB23. Next base: position 2,019 of record NZ_AUTP01000029.1, on the reverse strand, counting down.
CATGCTTAATTTTTAAGGTTACGTCATTATTGGCTATACATCCGGGATACTGCTTTGTCATTCCCTGCATAGTAAGGCGGTATTTATTATTCATTATTAGGGCCTATTTGTACTTAATGAGCAATTTAGCCTACTCAAAACATCAACTGACCAACCGGTCAACAATGGCATGGTAACTGCAATATACTTACCAAGATGAAAAAGTATTTTTCTTACCCGTGCGCAAACAACAAGAAAAAACATACGCCAAGCCTTTATGTATCAGGGCTTTATAAAAATTAAGGGGGTCTGTGTGATTCAATTTTTATTAAATAACACGCCAATTGAAGTACAAGAATGTTCGCCAAGTCTCACCATTTTGGACTGGCTTCGCACCAAAAAAGGGAAAGTGGGCACCAAAGAAGGATGTGCAACTGGCGACTGTGGCGCGTGCACAATTTTAGTGGGTGAAGAGCGTATAAATGCAAACGGGCAAACTAGTTGGCAATACAAAACAATGAACAGCTGTTTATTGTTATTAGGTAATGCGCATGCAAAACATATAGTAACGGTAGAGGCTGTGACTACTGGCTTATACCCAAACTTAACCGATTTACACCCCGTACAACGTGCACTGGTGGAGTGCCATGGTTCGCAATGTGGTTTTTGCACGCCCGGTATAATAATGAGTTTGTTGGCTCTTTATATTAATGAGCCTACGTACCCCGGTAAAAAAGCGGTTATTCATGCACTTGGCGGTAACTTATGCCGTTGTACAGGTTATAGCCCAATATTACTTGCAGCCGAAAAAGCCTATAGCTATGAGCGTAAAGCTGAACCTTACTCAGCAATGGCCGCCCAATTTAAAGCATCACTTAATACGCAATATGATGGCGATATTCCATTTTTAAAAAATGGTCCTCGCAAATTTTACTTACCACAAACTGCCCAACAACTTGTTGAGCTAAAAGCGCTTTATCCTTATGCACATTTAGTTGCTGGTGGCACCGACTTTGCCATTGAGCTTAGCCAAAACATGCTCTTACCGGATGTAATTATCGCCCTTAGCCAAGTAAAGGATCTTTGCACCTTGGCAGATAATAACGGTGAGCTACACATTGGTGCAGCACTCCCTTATAGCCAATTTGTTGAGGTATTTTATAACCATTACCCAGAGTCAAAAGAGCTATTTGAACGCTTAGGATCAAGCCAAGTACGTAACAGCGGCACGCTTGGTGGCAGCATAGGGAATGCCTCTCCTATTGGCGATCCAGCTCCTCTTTTAATCGCTCTTAATGCATCAATGGATTTATTAAGCAGCGCTGGTACGCGCACTATTAAAGTTGCCGACTACTTTATTGATTACAAAAAAACGGTTCTTAAAAGCGATGAAGTAATTAGCAAGTTCACCATCCCAAAGCGCCCAGAGTCACTAAAACTGGCATGTCATAAAATATCAAAACGCTTTGAAGACGATATATCTACCGTGTGTTTGGTACTTGCTATAGAGCATTCACAAAACATGATTACTCAAGCCCGCTGCGCTATGGGCGGTATGGCAGCTATTCCTAAGCGCGCGCAGCATATTGAGCAAAAGCTGATATCTCAATCATTACAAGTGAGCACTTTTATAGACGCAGCAACGGCTATTAACGATGACTTTACGCCCATGAGCGATGTAAGAAGCAGTGCGCATTACCGCACCACGGTAAGCAAAAACTTATTACAACGCATTGGTATTGAGTTTTGTGAGCCGCAAGCAAGCAACAATAACAACATTGCCATTACGAGGATCTCACATGCGTCACTTTGAAATGGATAAACTAAAAGCGCAAGGTGGTAGCGTTGGGCAATCTAAATATCACGAAAGCGCTATTAAACAAGTTTGTGGCAGTGCAAATTTTGCCGACGATAATCCTGAGCCTTACGGTTGCCTGCATGCCTACCCAGTGCTCGCCCCTGTTACAAGCGGCTTTATTAAATCAATTGATACAAGTCACGCACTGGCAGTTGAAGGCGTTAAACGTATTTTATCGGCAG
>NZ_AUTP01000028.1:0-8371 GCF_000498075.1 Pseudoalteromonas sp. TAB23 | reverse complement strand
GCGCGAGGTAGCCGATTGACTTCAGTTGAGCAATTTCTAAAGTGCATAAGCACAACTGCATAACCTTGCTTTTTTAACGCCTTCATCATGCCTTTGGCATAAAAGCTATTTATATTGCCTTCAAGGCCATGTAAAACAACGGCAAGTGGAGCGGTTTCGTTATGTGGAAGTGACCATGCGAGCTCAATAAAGTCACCATCAGGTGTATCAAGTTGCTCAAGTTCGTAGCGAGTGTGGTGAAATGGGCGGAAAAAACGCGGCATTATGGTTTGAACGTGACGATTGGTCATCCACCATGCTGGTTTGAACTGAGAGATCATGTTTGTACTACGCACTTTGTATTAAACGAAAAGCTAGTGTACCAAATTTTTCGCTTCAGAAAATAAAAAGCGCCTAACTAGTAAACTAATAAGGCGCTTTAGTGCGTCGTGCTTAATTTTGTTCGGGGATTTCTGCATCATGTATTTTTTTCAAAAAGAAAAAAGCAAAAAATATACACAAAGAAACAACGATGGTTAAAAACCCAAAAGACATAAATAAAACTGGATCTGTAAAAAAGTCTCTAAAGAATACGTTCATGAGTTGTTCCCCTCGTTGTTGATGGGTTAATCATAGGCGGTGTTTGCAGGTCGCAACGTGATCGAGATCAAGTTATTTACATAAGCAGATATAGGGGTGAAGCTAAGTTGATTTAGATCATGCTTTAAAGGCTACTAAGTTATTACCACTGAGAGCTAAGAGAGTTTTTCGCTTGAAATAGTGAGCTGATTGTAATCCATGTTTTTTCACTTTATCTAAAAGCGTAGCGCTTTTAACTTTTTTGAGTAAACCACTTAAAGATTTTTTGCACAAAGAGAAAAGAATGAGAAGTAAATGAGGGTAGAGCAACAAACTGCTCAATATTTATATCTAAGTAATTTAGTTTGTTTTCCTCTAAAAGCGAAGCGCCTCTTAACCTCTTTGTGAGTAAATTACTTAAAGGTCTTTGCGCAAAAAGAAGAAAAAGAGAAGAAAATTAGGGCAGGGTAATAAAATGCTGAGCTAAACAACCGCTCAATATTTATATTTTTATCTAAGTAATCTAGTTTGTTTTTCCTCTAAAAGCGAAGCGGCTCTTAACCTCTTTGTGAATAAATTACTTAAAGGTTTTTTGCACAAAGAAAATAGAATGAGCAGTAGAAGAGGGTATAAAAAGTAGCAGCCTAAGTGGCTTTCATATACAGCTCAATATTGTTTGGTGCTGCATGCTCGATTAATTCAAACTCATTTACTGCTTCAATCAACATATGTTGCTGTTGTTTTTCAAGCTTTAGCTCAGTGCTTAGTAACTCTGCGCGTATTGTGGCGTAATCACTTATCGTATTCTGATTAGCTTTTAAATAGCTACGGGCAGCGCGCAGAGGTTGTAATGCGTGAGTATCAAACTCACTAATTACGTTTATTAATGTATTTAGTTGTTGAGCATTAATACTTAAATTTAATGAGTCTAAATAAAGTAGCAATAAGCATAAATTAACATTTTTTCCTTGCTGGTTTTGTAGTGCCAGCAAGGTTGTTTGTTGCTCAGGCTTTGCGTACAAAGTGCACGCAAACTGCCAAAAATGGTCGCTATTGAGCAAGTTCATCGGCGAATGCCTGCTCTTTTTCTTCCATTTCTTCAAGTGCCATAAGTAGCTCTTCTTCAACGTCGTTAAGCTTAGGCGTAAGGGTTGCTTGCTTGGCTAATAACTCTTTAAGCTTGGCTTTGTTGTCGTCGTTGTACAGTTCGTTATCACCTAAGGTCACTTCAACTTCACTTAATTCGGCGGTAAATTTATCGAGTTGCTTTTCAAGCTTTTCAATTTGCTTTTTAAGTGGCTGAGTGGCTTTTCTAAACTCAGCTTCTAAGCGCTTTTGTTCCTTACGGTTAACACCTGGGTTTGCTTTAGGCTCGTCGTTTTGCTGCGCTTTAACAGCTTCTTTATTCGCGTTAAGTAACCATTGATAATATGCATCTAAGTCGTAGCCAAACTGAGTTACTTTGCCGTCATCTACTAAGTAAAACTCATCGGCAGTATTTTTAAGCATATGGCGATCATGCGATACGGTAACCATAGCGCCTTCAAAGCCTTGTAGTGCCATAACAAGTGCATGGCGCATTTCTAAATCAAGGTGGTTGGTTGGCTCATCCAGTAATAATAAGTTTGGCTTTTGATATACCAACATGGCAAGCACTAAACGTGCTTTTTCGCCGCCCGAAAATGGGGCTACAGGCTCAAGTGCTTTATCGCCAATGAAGGCAAAGCCGCCTAAAAAGTCACGTAGTGATTGTTCAGTGGCTTTTGGGTCTAGTCGTTGTATGTGCGTTATTGCACTGGCTTTTAAATCAAGAGATTCCAGCTGATGCTGCGCAAAGTAACCAATATTTAATCCGTGATGCTGAATAACTTCGCCCGCTTGCGGCTCTAAATCACCAGAAAGCAGTTTAATTAACGTTGATTTACCCGCGCCATTTCGACCAAGTAAAGCAATTCGGCTACCTGGTACAAGGTTTAGCTCTATATTATTTAAAATAGTGACGTCACCATAACCCGCTTTGGCTTTATCTATTGTCATTAGTGGGTTTGGTAATGCTTTTGGCTCTGCAAACTCAAAGTTAAATGGCGAGTCGGCATGTGCTGGCGCTAGTTTTTCCATGCGTTCCAGTGCTTTTACACGGCTTTGTGCTTGTTTAGCTTTACTGGCTTTTGCTTTAAAGCGCGTTATAAATTGCTCTAAGTGTGCAATTTGATCTTGCTGCTTATCAAACATTGCTTGTTGTTGTAGTAAACGCTCTGCTTTTTGGCGTTCAAACTGCGAGTAGTTACCTTTGTACACATTGATAAGTTGCTTATCTACATGCCAAATTTGGTCAACCACCGCATCTAAAAACTCACGGTCATGCGATATAAGTACAAGGGTGCCGGTATAAGCACGTAAAAAGCGTTCAAGCCAATAAACGGCATCTAAATCAAGGTGATTTGTTGGCTCATCGAGTAATAGTAAATCGGCGTCGCGTATTAATGCTTGGGCAAGGTTTAAACGCATACGCCAACCACCCGAAAACGAGCTGACAGGGTTTTCTATTAGGTTATTGGCAAAGCCTAAGCCGTGTAATAGCTCACCGGCGGTTGATTCAATGCTGTAGCCTTTAATGTTTTCAAGCTGAATATGTACTTTGGCTTGTGTGTCGCCATCGTTGTTTTTCTCGGCCTCACGCAGTGCTATGCGCATTGCGTAGTATTCTGGGTGGCCTTGAAGTACATAATCAATCGCGCTTATTTCAAGTGCAGGTGTCTCTTGCTTAACAGAGGCAATAGACCAATCTTTTGGAATGCTGCAGTTACCGGCATCTAGTTGCAGTTCTGATTTTAGTAAACCAAATAGCGTTGATTTTCCACAGCCATTAGCGCCAACAAGGCCTACTTTGTGCTCTGGGAATAACGTAGCTGATGCGTTTTTTAATAAGGCTTTACCGCCACGAAGTAGTTCTATTTCTGAGATTTGGATCATGAATGCGTTACTTTGCTGTGCCCTTGTTAAGTTGGCGCTATCATAACATAGAACTTAATGCTCTTATCAAGCGTATCAACAAGTGAAGTTATACGATAAAATAGCGGCAGTTCAAACCACAGGAAAAATGTTGTGAGACAAAAGAAGCGATTTATTGCTGGTGCATCGTGCCCTGACTGCAAAGCCATGGATACTATGATGCTATACAGAGAACATGATGTTGAAAAAGTAGAGTGTGTTGAGTGTGGTCATAAAATGGCGCAACCCGATAACGCTGTTCAGGCGTCTACTCGCCAATTTGAACAAGTAATTGGTGTATTTAAACCGGGCGACTAACCCGGTTTTTTATTGCCTAATTTTTACCGGTTTTAGTAATGCGGCGGAGGCGGCTCAGGTGCTTCAGACATCATAGACGATGATGACTGCGACTCTTTAATTTTTTCTGCTAGCAGCTCAGTTTGGCGTTTCATTTTTGCTAAAAGTTGCTGGTGCACTTTTATTTCATCATTTAAGACTTCAATTGTTTCGTCTTGAAAAGCCACTTTGGCTTCAAGTTCCATTAAGCGATGTTCAATTGTGTTCATTATTCTCTCGTATAATAAATCGCTCTGCGATACCGCTGGAGCTTTCGGTTAACAACGACTTACCGTTATCTGTAAATGTCACATCTAGCACCACCGCCGATTTAGGCTTACTGCCTTCGCGCGGGGTAACCTGCCAAGTTTGAATTTTTTCACCGCTTGGTATTTGCCACAAATCTAAGCGCTTATTTGGTGAGCCGGTTGCAAGCAAAGTGCCTTGTTCGTTAAAACGCACAGCAGTAAAAATTTTCTGACGCGCAATATACTTCAGTTTACTCACAAGATCACCTGTAGTCAGCTTCCATACATTTGCTTGTGCCATACTATCGGCCGTAAACGCATAGCGACCTTGTGGATCGAGCGTCACTTGGGTAACACGCGTTGGGTGATTAAAACGATGAATTACTTGCCCTGTACGTGTATCCCAAAAGTAAGCAACATAATCGTTAGAACCACTTAAGGCGTAGCGTCCGTTAGGTGATAGGTCAACGGTGTTAACTTTATCTTGATGACCTAAAAACTCAATACGACGTCCGGTTTCTAGGTTTACAAATACGACAACGCCGTCGCTACGGCCGTATAAAACACTACGGCCTTGATTGCTAATAGCAATATCGCGAATACTGGCTTTTTGTATTTTGTAATAACCTTTATTTTTGCCTGTGGCTATATCCCACACAGCAAACGTGGTTTTTTCGGCGGTAACAGCCACGCTGTTATCAAAAGCAATAGCAACGGCGTATACCAAACTGTCTTGATCTTGCTGCTGAAACCATTGGTATTTTAGTACCTGCTGTTGATTATCCCACAGGGCGACCCCATGGTTGATAGAGGAGATCAAACTGTATTTACCATCGTTTGAAAGTGTTGATGAAAACGCACCTTGTGCAGCATGTTCGTAACTTGCTACAGCGTGTTGTTTTTTATCGGTACAGGCGATGGCTAAAAAACAGCTAAATACGATTAAAAAAGTACGAAATATCGACATATTACAGGTATTTCCCCTTAACTCTTAGTGACTGAGAGGTTAGACTAGGACGCGTTAAATGCCTAGGTTGTTTGTCTAATCACTGGATATGTTTTTAGTTTAGCTAACAATGTGGAATTTAGTCATTAAACAAGCAGCCTATCATGTGGGCCGTTAATCTTTAACTAGTAATAATACATTAAAATGACAACTGCAAAGTGTGTCGGAGATTTAAAATGAAAAAGACGATTAGATTGTCATTGATTGCAGCGTCAGTTTTAGCGCTTACAGCTTGTAATCAAGAAGCAAAAAAAGAACAAGCTGAAGTTAAATTAGACACTGTAGAACAGCAACAAGCATACGGTATTGGTGCATCTGTAGGTAACTTTTTAAATAAAGACCTAGCAGACAAAACAGAAATTGGTATTGAGCTAGACCAAGCACTTCTAATCCGTGGTTTTGAAGATGCACTTGCTGGTAATGCAAAAATTGACGAAGAAAAAATTCGCGAAGTATTAACTGAACTAGATACATCAGTACGTACTAAGCAAGAAGAAAAAGCAAAAGTAGAGTCTGAAAAAAGCAAAGAAGCGGGTGTTAAATACCTAGCTGACAACGCTAAAAAAGAAGGCGTTACAGTAACTGAGTCTGGCCTACAGTATGAAGTACTTAGCGAAGGCGATGGCGAAAAGCCAGTAGCAACTGATGTAGTTAAAGTACACTACAAAGGTACTTTATTAGACGGTACTGAGTTTGATAGCTCATATGCACGTAACGAACCTACAACTTTCCCTCTTAACCGCGTAATTGCTGGTTGGACTGAAGGTTTACAACTTATGTCAGTGGGTTCTAAGTACAAGTTCACTATTCCTTCAGAACTTGCTTACGGCGACCGCGACTTAGGTAAGATTCCAGCTAATTCAACACTTGTATTTGAAGTTGAATTACTTGAAATTCAAAATGAAGAAACACCAGCACAATAATAAGCTTATTGTGTAAATGCAAAAAGGGACCTTAGGTCCCTTTTTTAATATGCGTAAATAACATATTAGTTTGCGTGATTAGAAAACAAGTTATCAATAAGCTCATCTTCAAGTGCAAAGCGTGCTTCTAATGCCTCACCAATAACAGACAAGTCATCATCAAAACCCTTTAACAAGTCTTCTTTGTCTACTTCAGCGTACTTATCATTAAAATCTAACGCTATGTCGGTTGTACTAGAAATACGCGGGTAAATAGAGTTTGCAAGCTCTTGGCTCTGTAAGCCCTTTTTTTCACATGCTTTTGCTATATCGTCATACACTTCAAAATGGCCTGCAGATAGGTAATCCATTAAAAGTTGGCAAAATGATTCAATTAGTTTTGGCTCTGGCAATGCTTGATCTTGTTTTTCGTACGGCGTAAAACCTGCAATTTTGCAATAAAGTACAATAAGGTCTTGGCGTTCGTTTAGCCATTTATCAATTACTGTGTGGCTACCACCCCATTTTTGTTGAGCTTTTTCTACACGCGTCAGCATAACTGTTCTCCTAGCTGGGTTGGTCTTTCAATTAGAATATAATAAGTTTATGTACATCAAGATATATTTAATTTGCGCGTATATCAACAAGTAAAGTTGAGCTACTTTGAGGGGTGTACCTTTTTATATAATCTAAGGCGAGAGATTTTATTTTAGACAAGAAAAAACCACCAGTTACGGTGGTCTAATTTCTTTCAGTGACTTGTTATAACAAGCTTTCTTATTTTTATGAGATGATTTTTATTGTTATTATTTTAAAACATTTATTTTTATTGTTTTAAGATTTTTATTATTGTTTTTGTTAACGCGGGACAAACAATAACAAGGTTTTTGTAATGTTGCAAACATATTAATAAAAAGTTTTAAATGTTATTCTTTTTTGATTGTTTTATAGTCAAAATGGATTAAAGCACGCCATTATATTGATCTGCCTCTAGGTAAAGCTGTTTTCGTCCCTAAGCAATAGAGGGTCGGAGAATATGGTGGTACAATCTTGCACAATTTATACAAGTCTTAGGATCATTTACGCCATGAGCGAATTAAAAAACGACCGTTATTTACGTGCACTTGCAAAACAACCTGTTGATGTAACTCCGGTATGGATGATGCGCCAAGCAGGACGCTATTTACCAGAGTATCGCGCTACACGTGCACAAGCGGGCGATTTTATGAGCCTGTGCCGTAATGCTGAGCTTGCATGTGAAGTAACACTGCAGCCACTACGTCGCTACCCGTTAGATGCCGCTATATTATTTAGTGATATTTTAACGATTCCAGATGCGATGGGTTTAGGTCTTTACTTTGAAACTGGCGAAGGCCCTAAGTTTGAACGTCCTATTTCATCACTTGCTGATGTTAAAAAAATTCCAAAGTTAGACCCTACAGACGAGCTTGGCTACGTAATGAATGCGGTAAGCACTATTCGTCGTGAACTTAAAGGTGAAGTACCGCTTATTGGTTTTTCTGGTTCACCTTGGACGCTAGCAACGTATATGGTTGAAGGCGGCAGCAGCAAAGTATTTGGTAAAATCAAAAAAATGGCGTTTGCAGAGCCGCAAACACTTCATTTATTACTCGATAAGTTAGCTGACTCAGTTATTGATTATTTAAATGCTCAAATTAAAGCTGGCGCGCAATCGCTAATGGTATTTGACTCATGGGGTGGTGTATTAAGCCCGCGCGATTACAACGAATTTTCACTGCAATATATGCATAAAATTGTAGATGGCTTAATTCGTGAATACGATGGTCGTAAAGTACCGGTTACTTTGTTCACTAAAAATGGTGGTCAATGGATTGAAGCTATTGCAGCAACTGGTTGTGATGCAATTGGTCTTGATTGGACTATTAATATTAGCGACGCTAAGCGCCGTGTGGGTGATAAAGTAGCTCTACAAGGTAATATGGACCCATCTATGTTACACGGTACACCAGAGCGTATTCGCCAAGAAGTAGGCACTATTTTAGAAGACTTCGGTACAGGCAATGGCCACGTGTTTAATTTAGGCCACGGTATTACACCAGATGTAGACCCTGAAAATGCTGGTGTATTCATTAATGCAGTACATGAGCTAAGTGCTAAGTACCATAAGTAATAGTCACTTAAACAAGCTTTAAAACTGTTTAAAAGTAAAAAGCCCGCTAAGTTGCGGGTTTTTTGTTACCTATTTATAAAGGCTTTTAAAACTACTTATACCAATTCGCTTAATTAAGTGATCTATTTTGAGGGAAGAAAATCGTGTCGATAACAAGGCAAAAATTTCGTTATTTAGT
>NZ_AUTP01000027.1:0-12766 GCF_000498075.1 Pseudoalteromonas sp. TAB23 | reverse complement strand
CCATTAGTCGCTGCATTTGCTGCTGGTGGCGCAGGCGCTGCAGTTGGTGGTACTTTAGGTGCCGCAATTGGTGCGTTTATCCCCGAGCACGAAATTAAGTATTATGAAGATGCCATTGAAAAAGGCTCTATATTAATTGGTGTTAAGTACGATAGTGACAACAAAAATGCTATTGAAGAAATACTTAACAATGCAGGCGCAAGTAACGTATCTACAGCGTAATGCTAGCTAATTAATTAAAAAAGGTGAAACTTGGTTTCACCTTTTTTGTGCTCGCTTTTTAGTGCCAAGCAATAATACTTAATCAATTTGAGGGATTAAATCTTACGCTAACTGCGTTAAAAATTCTGATATAAAACAACTAAATAACGTAATTTTTTGTCATTAAATTGACCCATATATAAGCGGATTTTTTTGAACATACTTTGATTATAAAAATAAATACCCCTTATAGATATAACGCGTGAAGAGTATCTTAGAAGGCTTATTTAGATTGGCGCTTCTTTATTTCATAACGTACGGCCATTCAACCAGCACCAACACTCGAGACTACCGCCTAAGTAATAAGGGCCTCTTTAATATCGTCTTTTTCACTTGGATTGTCTTTTTTGGTAGGGACGTTGGTAATCTTTTCTCACGAGCTTTGTAAATATGCCTTGGTTTTCACTTAATCATTGGCTAAAAGTTAGCTCATTAATTAAATGGCTATTTAGTTAAAGTTATTTTAATCAATAAATTGCGACTAAAAAATACATAAATGTATGTTTGAACATAGGACTGGTATAGACATTGAAACTACTTATTTAATAGTCGCTTAATTTAGCGATATTGTTTTATTAATTTGATACTAAACCAGGAGATGATGATGAATTGTTTGCAGTTTGATTCAAAAACTAAAAGAAGTTTAAACCGCGTTTTAAAACCTGCTTTTGCAATATTATTTACCAGCGTGTTACTACAAAATAGTGCACTGGCTAATGTAAACGTTGAAATGCACCAAGTTACTAAGTCGGGCCAGGGGCAATTACTAGGCACTATTACACTAACAGAAAATGATCACGGCGTTGTTTTTTCACCAAACTTAAAAGGTTTAACGCCGGGGCAGCACGGCTTTCATGTTCATCAATTTGCTAGTTGTGAACCCAAGAAAAAAGGCGATAAGGTAGTGCCAGGTGGCGGTGCTGGTGGGCATTTCGATCCAAAAGCTAGCGAGCATCATGATGCTCCTTGGGCCAACGGCCATTTAGGCGATTTACCGGCGTTGTATGTAAATGAAAGTGGCCAAGCTAAATCGCCTGTTTTAGCGCCAAGGCTCACGCTTGAAAAACTTAAACAACATGCTGTGATGATCCACGAAGGAAGTGATAACTATGCAGATGAGCCAAAGCCATTAGGTGGCGGTGGTAGCCGTGTTGCTTGTGGCGTAATTAAGTAAATATAAGGAGAAAGTTATGCCATATAAAAACCGTGACGAACTACCTGAGTCGGTAAAAAGTAACTTACCTAAACATGCTCAAGACATATATCAAGAGGCGTTTAATAGTGCATGGGATACCTACAAGGACCCGAGCGATAGAAAAAACGACGACGACCGCGAAACCACTGCGCACAAAGTGGCTTGGTCTGCGGTTAAAAACAGTTATAGCAAAAATGACAATGGAAATTGGGTAAAGTCGAGTAATTAGTTTTGATCAAACTAACAACAAGGCTGAAGTATTAAAAAGCCGCTACAGCTTATTGTAGTGGCTTTTTTATAGAGCCCAGTGATTAATCGTTTTTCTATTTACCTTTTTAAACAATACTTTACGGCATGTTTGAGTAAAATTGAGAAGCAAAACCATAAGTACTGCTTTAAACACGAATGTGAGTTTAGTTTAAATTTACGTTATTATTTGTTTGTATTAGCCAAGCCCGAGAACACTTTGAATTATTTAGCTCATCTTTATTTAGCGCAGCCCACAGCCGATTCTCACTTTGGGAACTTATTGGGCGACTTTGGTGGTAAAAGGCATGTAGAGTACTTACCAAATACGGTTAAAAACGGGCTCGATAACCACTATTTAGTCGATAAATTTACCGACTCCCACCGCGCAGTTAAACACGCTAAACAGTACTTTTCACCTGAGCGTAAACGTTTTGCTGGTGTGGCTATTGATGTGGTGTTTGATCATTTTTTAATTGTGCATTGGCAGCGATTTAGCAAGCAACCTTTAAGTGATTTTAAGTACACCAGCTATCAGCTTTTGAATAATCGCATACCTGTTATGCCGCCGCGCATGCAGCATGTTGTAACAAGTATGACTAAAAACGATTGGTTTAAAGAGTACGAAACCGTTGAGGGAATAGGAGTAGCACTTGATAATATTGCTAACCGCATCCGTTTTACTAATAACTTTGCGGGGGCGGCTGATGATATAACGCGTAACTACGACGAATTAGAAGCCGTGTTTTTAGCGTTCTTCCCGGAGCTAATTAAGCATGTAAGTGAGTTTGACCTTGAAAGCACCCCAAAAAATGACATAAAGCGCATTATTTAAAGTTTTCATCAATTGTTAACCTTTTGTGATAATTTAAGGTGAAAAAAACGCTACTCTAATACAAATTAATTTTTGAGTGTTTTTAATGAATCGCAATTACTTGGTTATTGTGAGCTTTGCTGTTTTAGCGGCATTTCAATCTGGTGCTGTATTGGCTTTCGACTTTGACTTAAAGTCGGTACGAACCACTATTTCAAACCCTAACACTAGTCACGCGTTAATATACGACGACTTGGCTGGGAGTAATCAAAAAACACTGTTTTCGTTAGAGCCCATAAACAATCAACGTGTGGGTGTGTTTTTTGATATTAACGACATTGAAATTGGTTATTCAGCCGATATTTTCGAAGATGATGTTGAAACAAAAACACAAGATATACTGCTTGCTTATAGAAAATTTGAAAATTCTAAAATCACATTTAACTATCAAACGCTTGAAGGGCTGCAAAGCACGGCTAGCAATTTAAGCGGCAATCAAACGGATCAAATTTTCTCGCAAAATATACGTTCAACCAAGTTTGAGCTATCTGGCCAACACAACTTCTATACCTTCAATAATAAAGAGTCTTTGTTTGAGCATTTTTTTCTTAATAGGCCAAAGCTAAGCAGCAAATTTGATTTGTCGTTAAGTGTTGTTGGTGCTTGGTCTTTCAAGCATGTATCTCTTGAGAATAAAGATAATATTGTGTTTCAGGCTGATTTTTTAAATTCATCTGCACCACAGGTCACTAAGTTAATTTCTAATTCGTACGGGGCGAGTATTGGCTCGCTTTTATCATTTTCGTTACCGCATAATGTTCACGTATTTGCTGAATACAAAGTAGGTAAAGGGCATATTCAAAACACAAACCCTGGGTTGGGGTTAAAAGATTCGGGCGCCGAAAAAGTTGAAGCATACGGCGGTGGAATTTCTTGGACTTCCGACAATAAAAAACTTATGGTTGTACTACGTGCATGGGAGCAAACAGGCCGGCATATAGATACTTCTTTTGGTGATTTGTCAGTAATTAAGTTTTTTTAGTATTGAGCACCGAAATAGTGAATTTACCAGGAATATTATGAGTAAGAATAACGATGTACCTCAGGCTTATGTTAAGCAAGAGGAAGGTTATAGAATAAAGGCCTTAAGATTATATCCTTGGGTATGCGGGCGTTGTGCTCGTGAGTTTGAGTACTCTAATTTACGTGAGTTAACGGTGCACCATGTTGATCATAACCACAGTAATAATCCTGAAGACGGAAGTAACTGGGAGTTATTGTGTATTTATTGCCACGACAATGAGCACAATAAATACCACGAGCATATTATGTATGGCGGGTCGACTACAGATCGCAAAGTTGAGGCTGCGACGCATTCTCCATTTGCCGATTTAAAAGCGATGCTTAATAAATCAAAGTAATATTAGTTAAATTAAGAGCTTAAGCCTAAAATTTTATTAATTTAAATGGCATTTTGAGGGTGAACGGTTATAAACCGAAGCAACCTCAAAAATTAACTTTAAATTGGTTTTATTAAAGCTCTTTTGCTGTTTTGTCTTTTATGTCAAACCAGTTTGAATCGGCTGAAGTAATAAAGCCTGGTACGTCTTTTAGCCATTGTTTTTGAACCGATTTATCAAGATTTAAATAAAGTTTGTTTTCAACAATTTTGAAAGCCTCTGGATCTACGTCAAACTTTTTCTCCATTGATACACCAAACGCACAAAAGCCACCAAATTGTGGTGCGTACTTTTCTGGGTTAGCTCTAAATAAGTCGCGGTGCTTAGCTGAGCTGAACTTATAAATGGCATTTTTATGTGTTGCAGTATATTCAGAGCTGCCTGTTACCGCTTTGTTTTGGGTAAAGTAAGCAACGGTATCGTAACCACTAATTGCAATGTCGTTAACGTCGGCATTTGCGTCTATGTCTGCTGCAAAGCTTAGTGAACTTGCAAGGACTGATGCTGCAAAAAAAGCTGATTTAGTGAGTGTCGAAAATTTCATGTGTATCTCCAAAGGGTAATTTAATTAGTGTGTTTGTTTAAAACTCAACTGTACTTTATCGTTATTGCTTGGTTAATATGCGTCTATTAGTCTATATTTTCATACCAATAATCCAAAGAGGCGCTTATGGACGTACTTTCGAGTGTACTGAGTCACTTTTCGCTTAATGCCAATGTGTTTTTTAGTGGGAACATGTGCGGTACGAGTGACTTTAGTGACGATCAAGGTGTTGGGCATTTGCACTTATTGCGCTCAGGTACGTTAAAAGTACGTAGTAATAGTGGTTTTGAAGTGGTTTTATCTACCCCTTCAGTTATCTTTTTTCCTCACTCTACTGGGCACTGTTTGTTTGCGGATAAGAGTGACGGTGCCGATTTAGTCTGTGCACAAATTAACTATCAAAGTGGAGGGCATAGCCCTTTATTGCAGGCGCTGCCTTTTTGCTTAAATTACGAATTAACGGGTGATGGATTATTAGCGCAGAGTGCTTTTTGGATTTTTGAAGAGGCATTTAAAGACGCCAGCGGTAAGCATTTAATTATAGATCGCTTATGCGATGTATTTTTAATTAGCGTTTTGCGCAAGGTATTAGAAGAGGGCACCATTAAAAGCGGGATGATGGCAGGGCTTGCCCATCCTCAGTTGGCTAAGGTATTAATAAAAATACACCAAACCCCAGAGCAAAGCTGGTCACTTAGCGCTATGGCTGAGGAATGTGGTATGTCGCGTTCTAAATTTGCCGATACCTTTAAGCGAGTAATTGAGCAAACACCGGCTGACTATTTGGCTGATTGGCGTTTATCGGTTGCTAAAAAGCTTATTTTAAAAAATCAAAATATGGATTTAGTGGCTAATCAGGTTGGGTACGAAAATGGCTCTGCACTCGCCCGTGTATTTAGAAAAAAAACAGGGCAAGCGCCAAAAGAGTGGTTATTGAGCCAGCAGTAAACGTTTAATTTTGTAAGTTAGCTGCATCCGTTTTAATTAGGTAGTTTGAATCGAGTGACCAAAAATTATTTTCGAGTTTTTGTAGAGGTCGTTTTTTAGAGCCTGGCGACGCCTTATGCAGTATCAAATTAATAAGATCTGAGCTGACCGCCGGATCACTATGAAAGTAGTCATGGCCTATTAGGCTGCCAGATTTAGGTACTTTAATTAGGCTTACGTTACCTACAGAAGTGAATATGTCTTGCTCGTTTATGTTTACATCTTTGGTGTTTAGCCGACCAAAGCTTAAGCTGTTTGTTAGCCACTGTGAAATACCCAACGCGCTATCTTCTTGAGAGGTGTAAATGGTGATTTGCTCAAACGCAGGCCCAAATTGCTCTGCCATTAGCCTTTGTTTAATTATACCAAAATCGAGATCAGGGGCTGCTAAAATTAAGTTTTCAATACGCAGGTCTTCTCGGGGATTTCCGCCACTGGCTCTGTTTTCAATTATAAGTTCTCTAAGTGTTGTGGTTACTACATCGGTGCCACGGCTATGCGCAATAATATGAATGTTTTCTATTTCAGGATTTTTGAAAAGCAGTCGCAAAGTTTCTTTTAAATGAAAAATAGTAAATTGACCAGACTCTTTATCTTCAAAATAGCCGGTTAATCCTGTGGCAGCAGCAGGCCAAGAGTAAACAATAGGTACGCCTTGTCGGTTTAAAAAATGCCAAATACCGGCAAGGGTAAATACTGATTCGTTAAAGGTATTATTAAAGCCATGCACAAACAAAATAACATCTTTATTATTACTGTTTTTTAAACGCTGATTAATATTTTTGTTTAATTGGGTTTCGTGAAAAATTTTGCGTTCTAAAATATCTTCGTCAATTTGGAGTTTGTTTTTTACGCGTCTAAATTTATAAGGCGATAAAGGGAAGCGACCTAATTCATCCGCTTTTTCCATTACGTAAGTCAAATTTCCGGAGCGATTTTTAAGGCTACTTTGCTTTAATAGCTCACTCCACTGCAAAGATTTATCGCCAAAATTTACTTTTGCTACACCGTACGCAATTGATGGCGAGCGACTTGCGTTATACATAACCCCCTCTTTTTCAGAAACTGCTCGGTCTGTAACATAGAGTAATTCCATACTTGTAGTATGTAGGTTTTTAGGTACTTGGGCTTCTGAATAAGGCGTACTTACATATAAATTGGGTGTAGGCATTAAAGCTGGGTTTGAAGTACAAGCAGATAGCAAAATAATGAGCAAAGGGGCGAAAATATAGGATTTACCGTGAGGGTGAAAAAGCATGCTTATTCCTTATTTTCGGTTTGTAAATTATTTTAAAGAGGTTAAGTATAAAATTAGCATATAAAAAGTAACATATTTATTACCTTTTACACATCACATACTAATTTTATAATTTATTGTTGCGTTAACGAGGATTCAAAATAAAAATACCCGAGCTTATAAGTAGAGAAAGCTGCGGGCATTGTTTTTTGGGAGGCTTATAAAGCTAAAGCTAAATCTTAATCGCCTCAGTAGGCGTTGTTGATAATCCACTAAAATACTTCATTACTAATTGGCCTTGGCTGTTTTTTTCTATTACTAAGTAATTGTTTGAATTAGGGTAGTAAAAGCTATTTTTAGACATGGTAATAAGTTTTGTTTTATCGCCACCAGTGCGCTTTGAATACAAAACGTCATTTTCAAAAATTAGGCTGCGTAAGGTGTTTTCATCAATACGGTAATCACCCAATACGGGCGCTAATTGCTGCTCTGTTACCTCTGCTTTTTTAAACTCGGGTAGTGCAATACCTAGTGCTCTGGCTGTGAATTTTTCGTTGATAAAAATAGGGTTTATGTGGTTTGAATTAGCCAGTACTGCAACATATAGCTTTTGCTCTGGAATATAGCGTGCATGTGCTAAAAAGCCATTTATTCCGCCAGTGTGTTTAATTACGGTGTATTCATTCAAGGGCTTAATAATTAATCCGTAACCATAGGATGAAAAGCTGCCGTCGTTGAGTTTAAAAGGGCTTACCATCTTCTCATAACCTGCTTTACTAATAAGCTTGCCAGACGATAACGCACTAAACCAAATGTTTAAGTCGGTTGGAGTAGATATAAGCGCACCTGCGGCATATGGCCAATCCATATTAATGTAGCTGGTGTTGATAAATCCTTGCTCTGTTTGCTCATAGCCAGATGCGCGATGGGTAACAAGTTCTTGCCCTTCATAACTACTCTGGTTCATTTTTAGCTTTTTAAATATGTGTTGTTCAATAAAGTCTTTGTAAGACTGGCCACTTGCTACTTCAATTATTTTACCAAGCAGTGAATAACCGGTATTTGAATAAGCCATTGTTTCGCCGGGTTTAAACACCATTGGGTGTTTGGCAAATCGCGCTAGTGCATCGTCAACGCTGGTGGGGACTTGTATTTCTTTATCAAAGAGATCGTCGTCATCTGTGTAGTTGGCGATGCCTGAGGTGTGGGTTAATAAGTTTTCGATTGTGACGAGGTTGCCCTCTGTTGGAAAGCTTGCAACATACTTATGAATATCATCGGTAACCGCTAGCTTACCTTGCTCTTGCAACATCATAATTGCAGCTGCAGTAAATTGTTTTGAAATAGAACCTAAACGCAAAACGCTTTGTTCATTAAGTGGAATGTTATGCTCAAGGTTGGCAAGCCCGCGCGTTCCTTTAAAAAGTACTTTGCCATTTTTACTTATAATTACCGATACCCCAGGCTCGTTTTCAGTAAGGTTATCGTTAAGAATTTCCTGATATTGCGAGGCTGTCGGATTTGCTTTTACAAGGCAGGGTGTTAATAGCGAGAGGGCTAACAAACAGCTAACGTAAAATGGCTTAATCATATTCATCCTTTTTAGTTTTTATACCAAACCTGTAGATAGGCTTAGCGATCCCTGTGCTTCATTTAAGCGGTTATTTACTTTAATTTATAAGTATTATTTTTAGTTTATAGCCAGTTAATATTGCACAGCTAAAAAGTAAACTCAACGCTTCGCTTTAGTTACCCATATACATTCAAATTTTTTGTTAAATCAATAAACGCGCATAACCTTGGTGGCATATGCCGCTTAGTTAAATAGTTTAAGTAATTAGGCACTCCTCCCATTTTATATATATTAAGTAGCTACGATGATTTCAGCCGCTTGGATAAAAACAAGGTTGTTACATCAGCTACTTTAATAAGTGACAGTTTATCTGCATGGCTCCATGAAATTTTTGAGCCAACACTTTCACAACAAATAACACCTAGTGGCTTGTTATCAATAAAGTAGATGTAGTCAAGCAAGGAGTAAATGTTTGATGGTTCAAAATAAACTTTGGTGAAGTTTTTAGTGATTTCGTGGTTTCTCGCATCTGATGCGTCTAATACTTTATGATCTAAAATATAGTCAAAGTATGCAGGAAAGTCTTCAGCTTTTAAAACTGCATTACTTACTATTTCATTTTTTTCATCAAGGCAAATTAAGCTATTAATGGCAGTATAGTCGTGATTAAATAACCAGAGACTGACTCTGTCGGCATTTGGAATTAACTTTTTTAGCTCATTGCATATCTGTTTTAGCTTACGTTCACTCGTAATGTTTGGGTTACTAACTTTAACTGCTAAATTTTTGAGATTTGAGTTTTTTGGATTATAGACATTGAGCAAGCTATTTAAATGCTCTTTATTAAATGGCTTCGTTAAATAGCCATCCATACCAATATCTAAATAGTGTTCAATATCTTGTTTCATGGTGTTGGCTGTCATGGCAATAATTGGCGTTGTTTTACCTGTTTGTTGCGCTCTAATTATTTTAGTGGCTTGCACTCCATCCATCACTGGCATTTGAATGTCCATAAAAATCAAATCAACATGGTTGGCAAAAAAGTAATCAACGCAATCTTTGCCATTTTCGGTAAATATTACTTTCGCATTATGGGCTTGTAGCATTTTACTTACGACAACTTGATTTACTTTATTGTCTTCGGCAACCAAAATAGTACACCCTTGTAAATCGGTTATTTCTTTATTTGGTTTTAATAATTCATCGAGTTCTGATGTTTCAAAGCTTTGTTGGTAAGTAAATACAGAACCTTTATCTTCTTTACTCGTGAAGTTGATTTTGCCATTCATTAAATCACTTAGCTTGGTGCAAATGGAGAGGCCAAGGCCCGTGCCCCCGTACTTTCTAGATGTAGATGAATCAGCCTGATGAAACTCTTTAAATAAATTTTGCTGTGCAGCTTTACTAATACCAATACCTGTATCAATTATTTCAAATACAATATTTTGCGTGTTTAAGGAGTTCTCTTTTACAGTGACTTTAAACTCTACCTGGCCTTGTTGTGTAAATTTAATCGCATTTGAGCATAAGTTATTTAAAATTTGTGAAATTCTGACAGGATCGCCTTTTAAGGTTGTAGCGATATTTTTATCTATAGATGGAATAAATTTTATTCCTTTATCTGTGGCTTGTTTCATTAGTGGATTAATTACATTGTTAATGACTTCGCTCAGGTTAAAGTTAATATTCTCAATATTTAATTTACCCGCTTCAATTTTTGAAAAGTCTAAAATGTCATTTACAATATTTGAGAGTATATTCGCGGAGCTTAAAATACTTTTTAAGGCGTTATCTTTTTCTATATTTGAAGTCTCTGCCAGTCCAAACTCAGCTAAATTTAAAATGCCGTGCAGCGGAGTTCTTAGCTCGTGCGACATATTTGCTAAAAATCGACCTTTTAGAGTGTTAGCTGTATCAGCTTCTTTTTTTAGTTCTTCAAGATTTTTATTATGTATTTGTTGTTGTTTTAATGCAGTGGCCAGCTTTCTGTTGTTTAACCTGAGCTCAAGTTGTGCGATAACTTCTTTGCCAAGTATTTTCAGTGCGTTAATTTGTGTTTGAGTTAGCTTTTTTGGCTGGTCGCTGATAACACATAATGTACCAATTGTGCTGCCACTAGGTGTAACTAGCGGTGTGCCCGCATAAAACCGAATGTTTGGATCGCTGGTTACTAGAGGGTTATCATAAAAACGTTCATCAAGTAGAGCGTTTTGTATTTCAAATACTTGGTCTTGCAGTATTGTATGAGAGCAAAATGCGATATCTCTTTCGGTGGAGTCTACATCGATACCATACTTTGATTTAAACCACTGCCTTTGTGGATCAACTAAGCTTATAAGTGATATGGGGGCTTCACAAATATCAGAAGCAAGTTGAGTTAAATCATCAAATACTTTTTCGGCTTCAGTATCTAATATTTCATACTCATACAGGGCTTTTAATCTAGATTCTTCGTCTACTGGTATTTGTGCTTTTATCATAGTATTGCTCAATATTTATATAGATTCACTATAAGAGTAATTTAGTGATAATGACAACTTTAACATGTAAATCAGGCTAATAAATAGATTCTGTATTTTGTTACTCTCTTATTATTTTTTTGAAGTGTTTTTTATAAAACCAGCGAAAGTAAAAAGGATCTTTCCATACTGAACACTCTCAGTAATTAACATCGGAATTAATAGGGATTAAACCAGTCTATAGTTTTACATCATCTGTAAATTTTGAAACTCAGCAGCTCTGCTGGTGGGCAAATTCTGCAACCTTGTGAATCATAAATTTCTAAAAGCATGTGATGGCTCGAAAAGGCTGATATTTTCCTTGGCATAAGTGATATTCACTAATGAAGTATCACGAAATGCTTACAATTAAATCACGTTTTAACTGTATATTTTACTTAGTTAAAACTTAATTTGAACACCCGCTCAAGTTGTGCTTTAATCATGTCTCAATTATTGAGGAACTTTACATGATTAAATTTTATTTTCACCATACTCCTAACCCAATGAAGGTTGCACTCTTTTTAGAAGAAACAGGCTTACCGTTTGAACTTGTTCCTCTTGATACTTTAAAAGGTGAGCAACATACACCTGAATTTAAAGCAATTAATCCAAACGCTAAGGCGCCAGCAATTGTTGATGGTGAAACTCGTGTGTTCGATTCGAATGCTATTTTAATGTACCTTTCTGAAAAATATGGAAAGCTAGAAGGCAAGGGCGATGACCGCGCTGAAATGCTGTCATGGTTAATGTTTATCGCATCTGGTTTAGGTCCGTATTCAGGGCAAAGTGTACACTTTAGACACATGGCGCCAGAAGGGCTTGATTACGCGGTTAATCGCTATTTACGTGAAGCGCAGCGCCATTACGAAGTACTTGATACTCACCTTGAAGGTCGTGACTTTATTGTGGGTGATACGTATACCATTGCTGATGTATCTGCATGGGGCTGGATTGATAAAGCACCGGTTGTATTAGGTGAAGAGGGCTTAGCACCGTATCCAAATCTTAAGCGTTGGTTTGAAAGCATTGATAGCCGCCCAGCGGTTGCACGTGCACGCGTAATTGGTACTGATGTAGCCTTTAAAAAAGAGTTTGATGAAGACGCTAAAAAAGCGTTTTTCCCTTCAAATTACCCTAAAGTATAAAAAGTACTTAATTCTAAACAGCAGATCAGCTAGCTGATCTGCTGTTTAGTATTTCATGGCTGTGTTAGCACCTCTTTATTTTCATCTGCCACGAATAAATTAACTTCCTCTGTGTGCTGGCTTACGCTATTTCTTTTTAGGGCGATGTATAGGTCTGAGTGAATATATATACCTTCTTTTCCCGACTTCATTCCTGCAATTTCAAACCACGAAAGTAGTTGGCGTTTTCTACCTGCAAGTTCAAGCCTTATATCGCGCTTTTTAAATATAACATCTAGATCGGCAAGCATTGCCATTACGCTTAAATCTAAGTGAGTAAAGCAGGGCACAGCATCAATTATTACACAGTGGGTGTCGTCTTTTTGCCTTGCGTATTGCTCAAGTAATCTGCGTTTAAAGTAGCTGGCATTAAAGTAAGTTAAAGGTGAATTAAAGCGATAGATAAACACGCCTTGCACTGCTTTTGCTTTATCTGTGGCGTCTAAACTTCTTACTACACCGTTAACATCTACGCCGAGTATATTGTCGGTTGGGCGCATTACAGTGCGAATAAACTGAAATAACCCCAGTAATACAGCAAGTGTGATCCCTGGTATAACGCCAATAAATAACACCGCAAGTAAGGTGGCTGAGGCGAGATAAAATGCCTGTTTGTCTTTTCGTTTTAGTTGCCAAACAGCTTTTAAATCGAGTAAATGAACAGAGGCAATAATAAGTACAACACCTAGCGCTGCGCTTGGAATAAATTCAAGTGGCGCTGTTAAAAATACGGCTATGACCGCAATAATGGCCGCTGCTATTAT
>NZ_AUTP01000026.1:0-2156 GCF_000498075.1 Pseudoalteromonas sp. TAB23 | reverse complement strand
GCGCAACCACTTGCCGCTACAATGGCAGGGTTTAGTGCGCTAGTTGTTGAATGTGATGAAAGCCGTATCGATTTTCGTATAAAAACAGGTTACGTTGATGTAAAAGCAACGAACCTTGAACACGCACTGCAATTAATAACCGACGCGTGCATAAAAGGTGAAGCCCTATCAGTTGGCTTACTTGGTAACGCTGCCGATGTATTTAGTACACTGGTTAAAACAGGTATTACACCTGATGTAGTCACAGATCAAACATCAGCTCACGATCCATTAAATGGTTACTTACCACAAAACTGGACAATGGAGCACGCAGCAAAAATGCGTGAGCAAGATCCAAAAGCGGTAGTAAAAGCTGCTAAACAATCAATGGCAGTCCAAGTTAGAGCCATGCTGGCGCTGCAAAAAGCGGGTGCCGCCACTACTGATTACGGAAATAATATTCGTCAAATGGCGTTTGATGAAGGTGTTACCAACGCGTTTGATTTTCCTGGATTTGTACCCGCCTATATTCGCCCTTTATTTTGTGAAGGTATTGGACCATTTAGATGGGTAGCATTATCGGGCGATCCAGAAGATATTTATAAAACCGATGCAAAAGTAAAAGAGCTTATTCCTGATGATGCACATTTGCATAACTGGCTTGATATGGCGCGTGAACGCATTCAATTTCAAGGGCTACCTGCACGTATTTGTTGGGTAGGTTTAAAAGATAGAGCACGCCTTGCATTGGCCTTTAACGAAATGGTTAAAAATGGCGAACTTAAAGCCCCTATCGTTATTGGTCGCGATCACCTCGACTCTGGCTCAGTTGCCAGCCCTAACCGCGAAACAGAAAGTATGAAAGATGGCTCTGATGCGGTATCGGATTGGCCATTACTCAATGCACTGCTTAATACAGCAAGTGGCGCTACTTGGGTGTCCCTTCATCATGGCGGCGGTGTAGGTATGGGCTTTAGTCAGCACTCTGGTGTGGTTATTGTTGCCGATGGTACAAATGAAGCTAAAGAGTGTATTGCTCGCGTACTTTGGAACGACCCTGCAACGGGTGTAATGCGCCATGCTGATGCTGGATACGACATAGCAAAGAACTGCGCTAAAGAACAAAATTTAGACCTACCAATGTTAGACAAGGAATAATCATGTTCGAACTTACTCTCACTCCAGGCTCACTTAATTTAAACACGCTAAGAAAAATTAATAATTCACCAGTAAAGTTAAGCCTTGTACAGCATGCTGAATCACAAATAGCTGCCAGCGCACAAACCGTTCAAAACGTTATTAATGAGCACCGCACTGTATACGGGATTAACACCGGCTTTGGGTTATTAGCTAATACCAAAATAGCCGACGACGAACTTGAATTATTACAGCGCTCCATTGTGCTTTCACACGCTGCGGGCATTGGCGAATACATGGATGACAGCACAGTAAGGTTAATGATCACCTTAAAAGTAAACTCGCTTTCGCGCGGCTACTCGGGTATTCGCCTGCAAGTAATCCAATTTTTTATGCTGCTGCTTAGTAGCGAAGTATATCCGTGCGTGCCTAAAAAGGGCTCCGTGGGGGCATCGGGGGATTTAGCCCCTCTTGCGCATATGTGCCTACCTTTATTAGCTGAAGGTCAAATGCGACATAAAGGAAAAATAATTAGTGCAGCACAAGGGTTAAAAATAGCGGGGCTTGAACCTCTTACCCTTGCAGCTAAAGAAGGCTTAGCATTATTAAATGGCACACAAGCGTCAACTGCGTTTGCACTACAAGGCCTATTTAGAAGCGAGAACTTATATGCACAAAGCTGCGTTATCGGCTCGATAAGCATAGAAGCTGCAATGGGCAGTCGCGCGCCATTTGATGCACGTATTCATGATATTCGTGGTCAGCGCGGACAAATAGACACCGCTCAAGTATTTAGAGAGCTACTCGATACGCACTCTCAAATTAGTGATTCCCACGTCAATTGTGAAAAAGTACAAGATCCATACTGCCTTCGCTGCCAACCTCAAGTGCTAGGTGCTTGCCTAACTCAGATACGCCAAGCCGCAGAAGTGTTGCTATGCGAGTCAAACGGTGTAACCGATAATCCGCTAGTTTTTGCCGATGTAGGCGACATCATTTCTGGAGGGAATTTTCATGCAGAACCCGTTGCAATGGCTGCC
>NZ_AUTP01000025.1:0-4612 GCF_000498075.1 Pseudoalteromonas sp. TAB23 | reverse complement strand
CATCTTGAATGCCCGGGTAGGTGTAAAGCACTTCTTCTATTTCGCGCGGGTAAATGTTTTCGCCGCCACGAATAATCATATCTTTAATACGGCCAACAATAGTGACAAACCCTTCTGTATCCATGACACCTAAATCGCCAGAGTGTAGCCAACCGTTGTCATCTATTGTGGCTTTTGTTTTAGCATCGTCATTCCAATAGCAGCGCATTATACCTGCACCTTTACTACACACTTCGCCAGGTTGACCAATTTTTTGAATGTTACCCAGTTCGTCAATTATTTTAACCTCAGTATGGGCAAGTGCGCGGCCAACCGTCGTTACTTGCCGCTCTATTGAAGAGTCTGTTTCGGTAATGTTGTTTATGGGGCTGCACTCCGTTTGCCCGTAAGCAATCAGTACTTGATGCATGTTCATTTGTGTTTGTACTTTGCGCATTACTTGCTCTGGGCATGTAGAGCCTGCCATTACACCCGTGCGTAAAGTACTTAAGTCATAATCGTTAAAATTACTTAGCTCAAGCTCACTAATAAACATAGTAGGTACACCGTGCAGCGCTGTACATCCTTCTTGTTGAACTACATCGAGTGTGGTTTTTGCATCAAACGAATCGCCTGGATAAATGGCTGCTGCACCTTTACTAACACACAATAAGCTACCCAATACCATTGCAAAGCAATGATATAACGGGATAGGGATGCATAACTTGTCATCGCTCGTAAAGTGCATAGATTCGGCGACGAATAGCGCATTATTTAAAATATTTTTATGAGTGAGCGTTGCGCCTTTTGGGTTGCCTGTTGTGCCTGATGTAAATTGTATATTGATGTCTTGCTCAGCATTTAAGTTTGCACCTATTGCTTTTAATTCAAGCTCATGTGCCGATGTTGGCAAGTTAATAACATCATTAAAAGAGTACATACCAGGAGATGCTTCATCGCCAATGCGGATTATATTTTTAAGAGTGGGCAGTGCTTTTAAATTAAGTGTGTCTTTATCGCAAGTTGCAAGTTCTGGAGCCAAACCATTGAGCATTTCTAAATAATCACTGCCTTTAAAGTTTGATGCTGTGATTAGAGTAGAGCATTCAACACTATTTAAGGCGTATTGTAATTCGTTAGGGCGATATGCAGGGTTGATGCAAACCATTATTGCGCCAATTTTTGCGGTTGCAAATTGGGTTAAGCACCACTCAATATTATTAGGAGACCAAATACCAACACGCTCGCCTGGTTTCACGCCAAGTGCCAGCAACCCCATAGCAAGTTGATTAACTTCTTTTTGAAATTCTTTATACGTTAAGCGAATACCCTGGTGATGAACTACAACAGCTAACGCCTCTGGGTTTTTGTCGACAATAAAGTCAAAGTACTCCCCGATAGTCAAATTTGTTAAAGGTGTGCTTTGTATACCTTTAAAATAGCTTTGCGATAACGGTAAGTGATTTATTCGTTCTACTTCTTTTACCGCAATAGTGTGTGTGTGCATTGCTCTCTCCATGAAAATGTGTGTGAGTTATGTAAACTACAAAGTTAAAATAAACACATATTGTCGACAAAGAGAAGTGCAGTTAGACTAATGTATTATTAGATTAATAAAATCTAATCATGTTTTTTAGATACAAAAAAACGCGTCTTACAAAGTAAGTACGCGTTTTTAAACGAGTAATGAGTTTACATTTCGTCGCTGCGGTATGTTTTTTTCATTATGTAAACGTAGGCATTTACAAATGCATTTTCTTGGTACTTTTTAAGACCTGTTTCTTCAAAATCAATAGGAATAGGATTACGCTTTACCTGTTCTTTAATTTCAGTTGTGGTAAATAAACGTACGTCTAAATTGTCGATTAATTGAATCGCAGTTTCCATTTTGAATCCCTTTGCGCTGCCAGCAAATTTACCTTTAGGCTGACGCTCACGGATTGCAACAGAATCAATTTGGTAATCTTGCATTAGTTTTGCAAAATCGAATTGAAATTTACGCATTACTTCAGTGTCGTTACCGTTACCTAAGGTAAAGCGTGTTTGGCGCACATCGCGAATATCAAATACGTCATTATCTTTACTTAAAATACAAAGTAGTACATCACTACCGGTAATTTCTACACCACATGTTCTCATGTCTATTCTCTAAAATAACTTAATTACGCAGTATTATACGCAACACACATTAAAATGCGAGTGTAGGTATAGTTGTAGGTGCGTAATTAGTGCGTTGATGCTTTTATATTTTAATGAAATGATTTTTTTTGCTCTAAAAGTTACATTTTGTGCTCAAAACGGGTGGATTTCACCCCTTAAAACTTGTAATTAAATGCGCAGCACGCGACAATATATCTTTGTAGTTGAATAGACTCTGCATCTACATTTATTAGTCAATGCTTATTCGTAAAAGCGTTGTCGAGTCATTCTCATTTAATTTATTAAAAATACACGTGATACATTGTAGGTGTCACCACTGTAGCAAGGATTTATAATGCCAGTTATTACTCTTCCAGACGGAAGTCAACGTAGTTTTGAAAACCCTGTAAGCACGCTTGATGTTGCAAACGATATTGGCCCTGGTTTAGCTAAAGCGACCATTGCGGGTCGTGTTAATGGCGACCGTGTTGATGCATGTGATTTAATTAGTGAAGACTCTCGTCTTGAGATCATTACCGCTAAAGACGATGACGGCCTTGAAATCATTCGTCACTCTTGTGCTCACTTAATTGGTCATGCAGTTAAGCAACTTTTCCCAGACGCAAAAATGGCAATTGGTCCTACCATTGATAACGGTTTTTACTACGATATCGATATGGAACATTCATTATCACAAGATGATCTTGAAGCAATTGAAAAGCGTATGTTGCAACTTGCAAAAACCAACTACGACGTAGTGAAAAAAACAGTAAGCTGGCAAGAAGCACGCGATACATTTGAAGCGCGTGGCGAAACATACAAAATAGAAATTCTGGACGAAAACATCGCTAAAGATGACCGCCCAGGGTTATATCATCACGAAGAATATGTAGACATGTGTCGTGGACCTCACGTTCCTAACATGAAATTTTGCCAAAACTTCAAAATAATGAAAGTGGCGGGTGCATATTGGCGTGGTGATTCAGAAAACAAAATGCTACAACGCATTTACGGCACAGCGTGGGGCGATAAAAAGCAACTTAAAGCGTATTTAAAACGCCTTGAAGAAGCTGAAAAACGCGATCACCGCCGTATTGGTAAAGCGCTTGATTTATGGCATTGGCAAGAAGAAGCGCCAGGCATGGTATTTTGGCACAACGATGGTTGGAGCATTTACCGCGAGCTTGAAGAATTTGTACGTGAAAAGTTACGCGAATATGAGTACGAAGAAGTAAAAGGTCCAATGATGATGGACCGTTCACTTTGGGAAAAATCAGGTCACTGGGAAAAATATTCAGAAGCAATGTTTACCACTGAGTCTGAAAAGCGTGAATACGCGATTAAACCAATGAACTGCCCAGGACACGTGCAGATCTTTAACCAGGGTTTAAAATCGTACCGTGATTTACCACTTCGTATGGCTGAATTTGGTTGTTGTCATCGTAATGAACCATCAGGTGCACTACACGGTTTAATGCGTGTACGTGGCTTTACACAAGATGATGCTCACATTTTCTGTACCGAAGAGCAGATAATGGACGAAGTTTCAGCGTGTATTAAGATGGTTTATGATACATATGAAACATTCGGTTTTGAGAAGATTGTAGTTAAGCTATCTACTCGCCCAGAACAACGCATTGGTGAAGACCATATGTGGGATAAAGCAGAGCTTGCTTTAGCCGAAGCACTTAAGCTAAACGATATTGAATTTGATTATCTTCCGGGTGAAGGCGCGTTTTATGGTCCGAAGATTGAATTTACTTTATACGATTGTTTAGACAGAGCGTGGCAGTGTGGTACAGTGCAATTAGACTTTGCATTACCGGGTCGTTTGGGCGCTACTTATGTAGCAGAAAATAACGAACGTCGTACACCTGTAATGATACATCGTGCTATTTTAGGTTCTATTGAACGCTTTATTGGCATTTTAACTGAAGAGTACGCTGGTTTATTCCCGACGTGGCTTGCGCCAAAGCAAGTGGTAATTATGAATATTACCGATAAACAGGCTCCTTATGTTAAAGAAGTTGTACAAAAATTAAATAAACTTGGAATTAGAGCCGCTGCTGACTTGAGAAATGAGAAGATTGGCTTTAAAATCCGTGAGCATACACTGAAGCGTATTCCATACTTGCTTGTTGTTGGCGATAAAGAAGTTGAACAACAAGAAGTAGCAGTGCGTACTCGCACAGGTGAAGACCTAGGCAAATTTAATGTCGATGATTTTGTAGCTAAAATTAGCGAAGAAATTAAAAATCGACAGTAAAAATCGAGTGTGTAAGGCATTAACAAACAGCCAATTACACGCTTATATTATTGATATTCTTGGAGGAACGTACTATTAGAGGCGGCAAGAAAGGGCAACAAACAGCTCAAAAAAATCGTATTAACGAAGAAATTACAGCGCAAGAAGTTCGTTTAATTGACATTGAAGGCGAACAAGCTGGAATTCAGTCATTACAAGACGCGCAAACTATGGCCGATGCAGCGGGTG
>NZ_AUTP01000024.1:0-1307 GCF_000498075.1 Pseudoalteromonas sp. TAB23 | reverse complement strand
CTTGCGCCAGCAATAGATCAGGCCGCCGCATTGGGTGAAGTGAAATCGCTGGGCGTAGTTGACGAATCATTACAAAAATTAAACAAAACTTCATTAGAGTTTACCGCCAATTTTGGCGGCAACGCATCCGACTTTGTTCGCAGCGCCTACGATATTCAATCAGCAATGTCAGGAATAACAGGCGACGAACTATCAAAGGTTACCGAAATATCAAACGTACTTGCCAAAGCCACTAAAGCCGACGCTGCAACAGTGACCGATTACATGGGCACAATGTACGGCGTATTTAAAGATACGGCCGACAAAATGGGCAAAGTAAAGTGGGCAGAAGACATTGCAGGTATTACAGCCAAAGCAGTAACCGACTACAAAACCGACGGTAAAGAAATGGCGTCCGCGTTTAGTGCGTTGGGTGCTTCGTCGTCTGCGCCAATAGCTGAGCAAATTGCTATTTTAGGCCGACTACAATCAACCATGAGCGGCAGCGAATCAGCAACAAAGTTAAAGGCATTTGAAGCAGGCGCAGGCAAGGCGCAAAAAGCACTCGGCTTAAACTTTACCGATAGCTCAGGGCAGCTACTGCCCATGGTAGATATACTGCAGCTCATTAATGATAAAACAAATGGTTTAACTAAGCAGGTCGACATTGACGCAATAGCATCCGCGTTCGGCTCAGCCGAAGCGTCGTCGCTAATTAAATTATTAATAAAAGATATAGACGGGTTAGATAACCAAGTAAAAGATTTAAGCAATATTAGCGGTATGGCAAACGTTGCAAAAATGGCGGACGACATGAAAACGCCGTGGAGCCAATTAGCAGGTTCGTTTAACTCTGCATCAATAGCACTTGGTCAGCGATTACTACCAGTGGTAGAACCTTTTGTTTCAATGCTAGCTACCATGTTTTATGGCATCGTCTCGCTAACCGAGCAATTCCCTATTTTGTCCAGCGCAATAGCAACCGTTGTAGTTGGCGTGGTGGGCTTAGTAACAGCCTTTGGCCTAGTTAACTTTGCTATGGGGTTGTTTAAATATGCGTCGGTTGTATTAACGCCAATTATAAGTGGCCTAAAGTACGCGACAGCGCTTTACTCAACAACAAACAAAGCGCTTGCAGCATCGTTAACGCTATCTACAGGGGCTACAAATAAAGCCCGCGCAGTGAGCGCGTTAACTACAGCGCAAACAATGGCGCAAACCAAGGCTACGCAAACAGCATCAATTGTTACAACGCTTTACGCAGGTGCAACTAATAAAGCCCGCATTGCATACGAAGTATTTAATGCTCGACTCCTTATGCCGGCTGG
>NZ_AUTP01000023.1:0-4945 GCF_000498075.1 Pseudoalteromonas sp. TAB23 | reverse complement strand
CCCGCTTGCGAAGCAGGTATTTCCATTGATGCTTTGTCGCCTTCAACATTTAATAATGATTGGTCAACATCTACTTTGTCGCCAACGCTTACTAATATTTCGGTTACTTCTACTTCATCGTCACCAATATCTGGTACTTTAATTTCAATACTCATTGCAAACCTCTTATGCGTACAGTGGGTTAAGTTTGTTAGTGTCGATGTTGAACTTTTTAAGTGCTTCAACAACTACTGACTTCTCAACTTCACCGCGTTTAGCAAGTTCAGATAACGTAGCAACAACAACGTAGCCCGCGTTAACTTCAAAGTGACGACGTAGGTTTTCACGGCTATCAGAACGACCGTAACCATCTGTACCTAACACTTTGTAGTTGCTGCTTGGAATGAATGAACGCGCTTGTTCTGCGTAGTTTTTCATGTAATCCGTTGCTGCAACAGTCACAGAGTCGTTTAATACGCTTGTGATGAATGCTGTTTTTTGCTCGCCTTCAGGATTAAGCATGTTGAAACGTTCAACATCTTGACCTTCACGCGTTAATTCGTTGAACGACGTTACAGAAAATACATCGGACGCAATACCATACTCTTCGCTTAGAATCGTAGCGGCTTTACGTACTTCAGTCATAATAGTACCTGAGCTTAATAGCTGTACGTTGGCTTTTTTACCTTCGTAACTTTCAAGCTTGTAAATACCCTTACGAATACCTTCTTCAGCGCCTTCTGGCATAGCTGGCTGATGGTAGTTTTCGTTCATAAGCGTTAGGTAGTAGTAAATATTTTCTTGGTCATCACCGTACATACGACGAATACCGTCTTGTACAATAACAGCTACTTCAAACGCGTAAGTTGGGTCATATGAAATACAGTTAGGAACCGTATTAGCAAGAATATGACTGTGACCATCTTCGTGTTGCAAGCCTTCACCATTTAGCGTTGTACGACCCGCAGTAGCACCTAATAAGAAACCACGTGCTTGTTGATCGCCCGCCATCCATGCCATGTCGCCAACGCGTTGGAAACCAAACATAGAGTAGTAAATGTAGAACGGGATCATTGGTAAATCGTTAGTGCTGTATGAAGTTGCAGCAGCAACCCATGACGACATTGCACCTAACTCATTAATACCTTCTTGAAGCACTTGCCCTGATACAGTTTCTTTGTAGTAAGAAACAATATCACGATCCTGTGGCGTATAGTTTTGGCCATGCGGATTGTAAATACCAATTTGACGGAATAAACCTTCCATACCAAATGTACGCGCTTCATCGGCAATAATTGGTACGATGTTTTTACCAATGCCTTTATCTTTTAATAAGATATTAAGTGCACGAACAAAACCCATAGTCGTAGAAATATCACGTTTTTGCTCTTCAAGTAGCGGCTTAAACGCGTCTACTTCTGGCAACGTAAGTTTTTCACTAAAACGTGGAATACGCTTAGGTGTATAACCTTTAAGTTCATCACGACGAGCATGTAGGTATTTATACTCAGGTGAACCTTCTTCAAGCTCTAAATAAGGTAGTTCTGCAAGTTGCTCTTCAGATACTAAATCATCAAGACCAAGGCGTGAACGTAAATGTGCAACATGCGACATGTCCATTTTTTTCACTTGGTGCGCAATGTTTTTACCTTCAGCTGCTTCACCCATGCCATAACCTTTTACAGTTTTAGCAAGAATTACAGTTGGGCGGCCTTTAGTGTCTTCTGCTTTTTTAAATGCAGCAAATAATTTTGATGACTCATGACCACCACGCTTAAGCGCGAAAATTTCGTCATCTGTCATGTCAGCAACAAGTGCTGCTGTTTCTGGGTAACGACCAAAGAAGTTTTCACGTACGTACGCGCCATCTTTAGCTTTATATGTTTGGTAATCGCCATCAACAGTTTCGTTCATTAACTGTAGTAATTTACCCGTTGTGTCTTTAGCTAGAAGAATATCCCAGCCGCTGCCCCACACTAGTTTAATTACGTTCCAGCCAGCGCCTTTAAACAAGCCTTCCAGCTCTTGAATAATTTTACCGTTACCCATAACTGGGCCGTCTAAACGCTGTAAGTTACAGTTAACTAAGTAACAAAGGTTATCTAGTTTTTCACGTGCAGCAAAAGAAATAGCGCCACGTGATTCTGGCTCATCCATTTCACCGTCACCTAAAAACGCGTATACACGTTGGTTTTTAGTATCTTTTAAGCCACGACCATCTAAGTATTTTAAGAAGCGTGCTTGGTAAATAGACGAAATAGGACCTAAGCCCATTGATACCGTAGGGAACTGCCAAAATTCAGGCATTAACTTAGGGTGAGGGTACGATGGTAAGCCTTCGCCATCAACTTCTTGGCGGAAGTTATCTAGTTGTGCAGCCGATAAACGACCTTCAACAAATGCACGTGCGTAAATACCTGGAGAAATATGACCTTGGTAATAAACTAAGTCACCACCGTCTACATCATTTGGTGCTTTAAAAAAGTGGTTAAAACACACTTCATAAAATGCAGCAGATGATTGGTAAGACGCCATATGGCCGCCTAAGTCGAGATCTTTTTTAGATGCACGTAGAACGATCATAATCGCGTTCCAACGTATAATTGAACGAATACGACGCTCAAGATTTACATCACCCGGGTAAGCAGGTTCTTGATCTACAGGAATAGTATTAACGTAGTTCGTGGTAATACCCGTTGGCATATCAACGCCGTCTAAACGGGCTTGCTCTAATACTTGCTCAAGTAAAAACTGAGCTCGTTCAACACCTTCTTCGCGCACAACTGATTCAAGAGCTTGTAACCACTCTTGTGTTTCTAGCGCGTCTACGTCAATTTTATTGACTTCAGACATATGGAGGTTTCCTTATGTTTAAAATACGAATATTGTTAATTTAATATCACAGCTACTTAATTTGTGTGTTCAAAGTAGTTATGTACTAACTTAATTTTGTTTAGTGCGTCTTAAACTACGTTCAATTCGCGAATGTTCTTTGCCTGCTTCAAGTAGTGCTTCTTCGATAAATGCTAAGTGCGCATTACTTGCTAAACGGGCTTGTTCTGGATTACCGTCAATAACGGCATCCATTAATAAACGCCTGTGTTGGGCTAATTGACTGCTAATATCTGACTTTTTTAATAAAACAGTTAAATTTTGCAATACATTTTGCTCAAGCAGCGCTTTCATGCCTCTTACTAAATGCAGTAACACCACATTATGCGAAGCTTCTGCCACGCTAAAGTGAAATGCATTAATTGCTTTTGCTTTTTGCTGTAAATCATCATTAACTAGGGCAATTTTATCAAAGCTTTCTTTCACTTTGCTAAAATCGTTGCTGGTCCCGCGCAGTGCCGCGTAGTAAGCAGCAATCCCTTCTAATGCATGACGAAATTCAAGTAAATCAAACTGCGACTCAGGGTGTTTACTAATCAAATCAAAAAGTGGATCAGTAAGCCCTTCTTCGAGCTGATTTTTTACAAACGTGCCGCCACCCTGGCGACGCGTAACTAAACCTTTCGCTTCTAATTTTTGAATTGCCTCACGCAGTGACGGGCGAGACACTTCAAATTGCTTTGCTAGTTCACGCTCTGGTGGCAACTTTTCACCTGGTGCTAACGAGCCTTCAAGAATCATGTTCTCGAGTTGCTGTAAAATAACATCAGATAACTTTGCTGCTTTGATCTTTAAAGACATGAATCAACGTCCGCGTTGTATAAATACCAAGAGCCCATAAAGCGGGGCTTTGAGTAGTATGATTTACCCAAAAGGTAAATTGGTCATACCAAAAATTTTCAATACGGTATCAAAAACCTTATTAGCTGTCAATTTACAGGTAGCTTGAGCAATTAAAGTAGCGTAACGCATTTTGAACGAAGATTAAACAATGCGCAATTTACAAAAATTGTTATAACGTTAATAGGATGAAAACAATTGGTCTGACCAGAAAAATAGAGTGTTAACTCTAGTTGAATTTATTAAAGAAATTAATAACAGGATAAAAGTACCAAAGAAATAGCTGCAATTTACACACGATCAGTCAACTAAATATAATGCGCGCTATAAAATTTCGATCACGCAATATCGTAGCAGCGGGTTTACCCCGCGACTATTGTGCAAGTAATTACCTAAACGTAAAACACAATGCGCGATATAAAATCGCGACTACGCAAATTTATAAAAATTGCATATGCTTTAAATTCGTGGGTCTGTGATTACTAAAATACGGGTATGTTATGCATCGTTCATATTTATTACGAAAGGGAAGAGTATCAAAAGCAAACCACTATTATGCTATTACACTGGTTTGTCATGAGCGAAACAACCTATTCACAAGCTTAATAATTAATAGAGCTATTATCAATGAAATGAGGGGGTTAGAAAGAGAGAAACTGATTAAATCAAATACTTTCGTGATAATGCCAAACCATATTCATTGGTTATTACAATTATCCGATAGCGCAACATTAAGTGAGGTAATTAGAAGCTTCAAAGGACGCTCAGCCACGGTGTATAGACAATTTGGCAGACAAAAGCTTTGGCAAAAAGGGTTTTATGATCACTTAATAAGAAATACCGAAGACTTAAATAGCTGTGCTAGATACATAGTCGCAAACCCTTTGCGTGCAAATTTAATAGAAAATATTGCAGACTACCCATATTGGGATAGTATTTATCTAAACTCGCAGCAGCGGGTTTACCCCGCGACATTTGGCAACTAATCTCCCAACCGAAAAACACAATGCGCGATATAAAATCGCGACTACGCAATATCGTAGCAACGGGTTTACCCCGCGACATTTGGCAACTAATCTCCCAACCAAAAAACACAATGCGCGATGTAAAATCGCGACTTCGCAATATCGTAGCAACGGGTTTACCTCGCAATATTTGGCAACTAATCTCCCAACCGAAAAATACAATGCGCGATATAAAATCGCGACTACGCAATATCGTAGCAGCGGGTTTA
>NZ_AUTP01000022.1:0-10382 GCF_000498075.1 Pseudoalteromonas sp. TAB23 | reverse complement strand
CTCGCCTCTAACTGCGCTCATATTATTGTACTTCTCTATTGTGTGACGGCGGTGACAATCTACTGGAAATGTTAAAAAATAAAAAGTGCTTATTTGCTGATCTAGCACAATTTAATAAGTAAAGTGTGTGTTATAACCATCGATTTTAATTGTTGTTATCGAGTCGTTTAAAATAACGAGTTGATTTTGTTTAATAATTGTTAATTACAGTCTGTAACTATTGCTTTACGAATTATGATGCTGTGCAATAGTGAGAGTAAAACACGCACCACCTAGCTGGGTACTTTTACTTACTTTAACACTGCCATGATGCCAGTCGGCTACTTTTTCAACAATAGCTAGACCAAGGCCGTAACTTTTATCAGCTCTGTTACGGTGATCTTCTTCCCTAAAAAATGGGCTAAATACATTACTAAAATTTTCTCGAGCGATACCCGGGCCGTCATCTTCTACCGTTATTATAAGCTGTTGCTCGTGTAACTTTGCGCTTAGGTAAATATGTTGGCTTGCAAAATCACATGCGTTAGTTAATAAGTTAGTAATTGCGCGAGCAAGCCAGTGAAGATCTGCATTTATTATTTTATCTGTACTATTGAGCTGTACGTTAAGCATTTGCATTTCAAGTTTTGGTGCAAGTTGAACTAAAATATCTTCAAGGTAGGACTTAATGTTTGTTGATGAATAGGTCAGCTTATTAGCATTTTGCTCTAAAGTAGCAAAAGCTAAATAGCTACTAAGCATCGATTCCATATGGTCTAAATCATTTTCCATACGGGTTAAATACTGTTTTACTTTTTGCTCATCATGGCTATCTAATGCCGCATCTAAACCAAATCGCAGGCACGCGATAGGGGTGCGTATATCATGAGATAAACTTGAAGCCATTAGTTTATTTTCAGCGACAAGTTTCTCTATTTGGCTGGCCATGCGGTTAAAGGTAAGCTCTACGTCTTTTATGTAAGTAAAATGCGATACTTTTATTCGGGCTTGAACATTACCAGAGGCAAACTTTTTAGCGGCTTCATTTAACACGGTTAATCGTTTAGCTAAGGGCGCAATAATAAACCCCATAAATACACATAAGCCTGCGTAAAAGAGTAAGGTTAATATAATGTCGTTATGTTGCTCGCTATCAAAAATTTTATCTAAACGCATTGATAAGTGAAAAGGATTTAAAACAGCGCTGCTATAAAGCATATAAAAGCCTTGCTGATCTTCTAAAATCAGCCCACCCGGCGTATGCATTTGTAATAATAAAGAAGGCGGTAAAGCAAGTGATTCATTAGGTTTGTAATCAATTAAAACATCAAATTCTAGCGCCAGTTGTTTTACATAATCGCTGCGCTCAGATGTGGGTATGTTAGCTAATTGCTTGCTAAAACCCATAATCATTTTACTTTGCTGACTAAATTCATCCTGTGGGGTATGTGCTTGTTGACTAAAAGCATCAATAAGCCAGCCCAATACCACAATAGATAAAAGTGCACTGCCTAAAAGCGATATATAAAACTTTTTCATTTATTTATTCATCACTTTATTACCACGCAGTAGAAACAAGTAAATATCCACGGCCCCAAATAGTTTTAATTTTTTCAGGGTTTTGTGGATCATCATTAAACTTTTTACGAAGTGCAGAAATAAGTACATCAACACTTCTATCAAGCCCATCGTATTCTCTGCCTTTGGTTGCTTTAAATACAGCGTCACGCGAGACCACTTGGCCTGCATTGCTCGCAAGGTAATGAAGCAGTAAATACTCAGCACTTGATATGTTTACGTCTTGCTTGTTGAGTTTTACATTTCTAGATTCGGTATCAATACTAAGCGTACCAACATTAATAACACTCTCGTTAACGTGTGGGGTATTTGGCTCATTGTTTTGGCGAAGGGCTGCTTTTATACGCGCTAGCAATGCACGAGGGCGCACAGGTTTCATTATGTAGTCGCTTGCACCTACTTCTAGACCAATGACCTCATCCATTTCTTCATCGCGTGCGGTGAGCATTATGATGGGCGAATTATAAAAACTACGAAGTTCTCTACACACGCTTATACCATCTTGCCCTGGAAGCATAATATCAAGGAGCACGATATTTGGATTTAACGTTTTGACTTGGCTAATTACTTCGTCACCTCTGTGACAAACATGCGTTGTGTAGCCTTGCTCTGTTAAGTATTCAGCAACCCATTGAGCAAGTGATACATCGTCTTCAACGAGTAAAATAGTGCCATAGTTATCCATGAAAATATCCTTAATGCGATTGGTATTAAAATAGTCGCCAGCGGCGCTTTTTTTGCCTGTTTTGATATACCCATTGAAGCTTTACTTCGGCAATACTAATTATTTTAGAGGTATTGCTGTCAAATAGTTCAAATGAAATACTTTGCTGTGAATCAAATGCATAATTAAAGGTACCGCTCTGTTGCTTGAGCCAACATTGCATTATGTACTTTGAGGTGGCGTCACGTAGGCAGTAATTACCAATGATAGGTTGCTCCCACGTTAGCGTTACGTCAGCATAGCAATTTCGCCCTTCGCGCAATGCAACGCAGGTATCGGGAACTGCTATGAGTGCTTCAGGAGGTTCCTGAGCTTTAACAGTAAAAGTACTGGGGAAGATCAGTAATACACAGATCCATCTAAAATACATAACGTAGGCCTACCTTGGCTTTGTGTTGATATCCTTGGGAAATAATTGGACTGTCGTCAATCTCTTTTGAAAACCATGTGGTAAGCCAGCCGGATAAAAACACCCAATCTTGGCTTATTGGGTACTCAGCATGGAACTCAAAAATAATACTAGTACTGGCATTGCTGCTATAAACCGGGCGAAGGCTGGTGGCTTCATCGCTATCAATACCAAAGTAATAATTGGTAAAGTCAGCAGAGTAGGCGCTTAAACCAACACCAGATCTAAACTCCCAGTTTCGCCATGGTAAAATGTGACTAAAAAAGCTGTTTATAACCCAGCCATTGTGCGCGCCAGATACATCATGAAGGTATTCAAAAGAGAATTGAGAATTTTCAAATCGACGAGAAAGTCGAAGGCCGACGTCAAAGTCGTAATTACGTTTTTTTATACCTTGGAGTTCTTTTATAACACCATGGTTATAAAATCCGAGGCCTTTTTCGTCAAATCCAGCTTGAGTATTTGTGCCTAATATATCTAGGCCCCAATCAAATTTATCTATAAGACTGTAGCCTATTACAAGGCCGCCACTGAGTTGATTGTGATCGAAATCAAGGTAAAATTTATCGTAGGAAACAGCAAGACTTAAGTCGAGCTCAACGCCTTTATCGTAAGACTCAATGCCGACAAGGTAAGAATCTTCAATATAAAAGCCCGCACCAGCACTCCAATCCCACGCAAAGCCTTGGGTTGGCTCTAACGTATTATCTGCATAATAGCGGTTACTTGCCATACTCGACGTGCTAAAAATGCAGCAAAAAAGCAGTGTTATGCTCAGTAAAGTATGGTTAAGCAAAGCGTTTCTCATCCCTTAGGGCCTAATTATTATTTGTTATTAAGCGTAGTATATTGTTAATTCGTTCCTTTAATCTGTAAAAAAATGTAGTAAGTATAAAATTTACTGAACTTTAATTTTATCGATTAATATACTGCTCAAGTAAAACTGCATCATAGGTGTTAATGCACTTACTTCTGTTCTGTTACATGGACCGCTAAGTTTGGTGAGGCTAGATAGTTTTGACAATGTTTTGTACTGAGGGATTTGAATATCTTTGCCAAGTCTTTCAATACGGGCCTCGTCAGTGTTTTGCTGATGAATAAAAGCGACAACCTCAAGCTCATTTGTGATTTTTTGCTCTTCGGTGAAATTGTAAATTAGTGGTTCACGATGAAAACTTGCGCTGTCGATTGAAGATTTAGCAAACCAAACAACATCACCCGATGACTTGTGCGTGAGACGCATACTAACTTGTGCAAATATTGCAGCGCACTGCTGTGTTGGGTATTGCTGGGCAACATTTGAATATAAAGTAAATGGCTTCTCTGGTTGCTTTATTGCGTACTTAGTATCGTCTGTGAAAGTTAAATCGAGTTGCTGAATAGTCAGTGTGTAGTCACTGTTATTTTTAGTTGTTACTTTTAGTTGTTTATCGTTCAGTGCTTGGCTAATTTGCGATAGAAGTTTATCGGTTACGCTTGCCTTATCGGTAATGATTTTTACTGTTTGGTTTCTAACTACTTTATGTGCAGGAAGTTGAACCGATTTAACTTTTGGAGATGAGTGCTCTGTAGTGTACTCAAGTTGATAGGTCTGACTTTTTAATGTTGGCTTTAATGGCATAGCCAGTGGTTCGGCCGGTTGCTTTGTAATAGCACAACCAGTTGTTAATAAAATAAAAAGTGACACAACTAAAAAACGCATAAGTACTAAACACTCGCTTAAAACCAAATAATCGTCGTATTGTACGTTAGTCCAAACAAAACTTCATGATATTATCTGCGCAGATGTAGTTAAAAAGATAAAATTTATAAAAAATGAAGTATCTCAACTCTTTATTGTATTGCCTATCTGCTTTGTGTTTGCTGTTTAGTTCTGTGGGTTTTGCAGCAAAAGCGGATCCTGATTGGGATGCATTTGTAAAAAAGTACGGCCGTTACGCACAAAAAAAATTAAAAAGTAAAGGTATACCCGGTGCAGCGCTTTCGATTGTAAATATAAACAATTCAGATTACATCCACACCATGGGCGTAACTAAATCAC
This sequence comes from Pseudoalteromonas sp. TAB23, assembly GCF_000498075.1. NCBI lineage: Bacteria > Pseudomonadati > Pseudomonadota > Gammaproteobacteria > Alteromonadales > Pseudoalteromonadaceae > Pseudoalteromonas > Pseudoalteromonas sp. TAB23. The sequence goes on along the minus strand of NZ_AUTP01000022.1, from coordinate 5,651 downwards.
GAAATGGACAAAAAGTTAATAAGCATACTCGGTTTAGACTCGCGTCTGTTTCGAAGACATTTGCAGGCTCGTTATCAGCTAAATTGGCTGCTAACGGCCTACTGGAATTAGATAAGCCTGTTAGCGAATACATAACTGATTTTAAAGGGACTGTTTATCAAGATGATTTAAAGGTGTTTCATCTTTTAAGCCATTCAAGTGGATTAGTTCCTAATGCATACGACAATTTAATTGAATCTCGTATGGATTACCCAGGTATTGTTGAAAAGCTGCTTAGCGTCAAACCAATTTGCAAACCCGGCGAATGTTATGGCTATCAAAACGTTATGTTTAGTCTTATAGGCGATGTGATATTACAAAGCACCGAAAAAAGTTACGGACAGTGGTTACGAGAAGCTATTTTTGAGCCATTAAAAATGAGTGATGCGAGCTTAGGTTTTGAATCTATGGTTCAGGATGAAAATTACGCATTACCACACGTGCGCGGTAAAAAACGTTGGTATAGCGCTAAGCTTAAAAAAAATTATTATAAAGTGGGACCTGCAGCGGGTGTAAACGCGAGTGCAAGTGACATGGCCATTTGGTTAAAAGCCCAGCTAGGGCATTACCCTGATATTTTGTCATTGGATACTCTAGCAAAACAAACACGCCCTTATACACATACAAAAAAAGAAATGCATCGCAGGGTGTGGAAAAAACACCTTAATGAAGCTTATTATGGGTTAGGTTGGCGCGTTTATAACTATGCTGATGAAACACTTTACTATCATAGTGGCTGGGTGCAAGGTTATAGAAGTGATGTGGTTGTATTTCCTCACTTAAATATTGGTTTTAGCTTAATAGTTAATGCTGAAACCGGCGTAATCAATGAGCTAACGACTGAATTTATCGACAGGCTACTAGAATACAAACGAGGTAAAAAAATATGAATAATAAAATAATATTAGCAATCACTTTTTTAGTCATGTTATTTAATTGTAGTTTAGTGTTTGCAGCACCTGATGAGATATATTTGTTTCGTCATAGCGAAAAGCTAACGGGTAAAAATCCAGCGCTCTCAGAGGTGGGAAAGGCACGTGCAAATAATTTAGTTACTTTTTTCAAAGAGTATCAAAATATACATATTTTCAGCAGCAACTATAAACGCACGTTACAAACAGCGGCCCCTTTGCAGGCATATTTTAATACCGACGTAAATGTGTATAACGCAGATGAGCTAAGTGATTTAAAAAATGAGTTACTAAAACTAAAAGGTGTAGTTGTTGTTATTGGGCACAGTAATACAACACCGCAACTAGCCGAGCTACTTTCGAATGAAAAAGTGCCAGCAATGAGTGAAACACAATTTACTCAGTACTTTATATTGAATAAGAAGCCCAGTAGTAATGGTAGTGAATATGATGTAACCCATCATAAAATGAGTTTTTGATTTAAAACGTTAAATAATAAAAAACCAGCATTAAGCTGGTTTTTTCAATTTAAACGCACTAAATCCTTTAACAGGAATAATTAGTTACGCGGTAAATGTATTTTTTTCTCAACGCTTTGACGATAAAGCACAATAGTGTGACCTATCGTTTGTAGCTTAGTCGCACCAGTTTCACGTACGATTGCTTCAAAAATTAGTGCTTTTGTTTCACGATCGTCAGTTGGAACTTTAACTTTGATTAATTCGTGAATTTCTAATGCACTTTGAATTTCTACTACTACGCCTTCGGTTAAACCGTTAGAACCTAGTAAAACTACAGGCTTAAGGCTATGTGCCTGACCTTTTAAAAACTGCTTTTGTTTGTTTGATAATGTCATGTTTATACAAATTTTGCTGAATATGGCTTGAATTAAGGGTATTCTAACGCCATCTAGAGAATATTACTAATTAGTTGCGTGTTAATTTATGACAAATAAAAAACAGTCAGCCAGTTCACAGCGATGGCTGAAAGAACATTTTGATGATAAATATGTTCAAGAAGCGCAAAAAAAAGGCTGGCGTTCCCGAGCGGTTTTTAAATTAGATGAAGTACAAAATAGAGATAAAATACTTCGTCCAGGTATGACAGTTGTTGATTTAGGGGCGGCTCCAGGAAGTTGGTCTCAATATTTGGCTGAAAAAGTAGGTGACAAAGGCCAAGTGATCGCGTGTGATATATTACCGATGGATTCACTTGCGGGTGTTGACTTCTTACAAGGTGACTTTCGTGAGGAGGCTGTATTAAATGCGTTGTTAAAACGTATTGATGGTAAAAATGTTGATGTGGTACTCTCTGACATGGCACCAAATATGAGTGGTAATAACTCAGTAGATCAAGCGGGTAGTATGTATTTGGTAGAACTTGCGCTGGATATGTGTAGTCAAGTACTAAAGAAAAATGGCGCATTTATTGTTAAAGTTTTCCAAGGAGAAGGCTTTGATCAATACTTGCAAGATGTACGTAATAGTTTTAAAGCAGTGAAAATACGCAAACCTGATGCCTCACGTGCCCGTTCTCGGGAAGTATATATAGTAGCGACTGGATACAAACTGTAGTACAGTTGCTTGGCGTTTAGTTGAATTTAAATTAATTGGATACAAGAGGTTAACCCCTTGAGCGATATGGCGAAAAATTTAATACTATGGCTGGTGATTGCAGTTGTGCTGATGTCAGTCTTTCAGAGCTTTAATGGCGGCGAGCAAGTTGATCGTCAAACAAGTTACACTCAATTTGTAAAAGATGTCCGCAGTGGCTCTTTACAAGAAGTTATTATCGACCGCGGTACAGGAAATATTACTGGTACTAAGAGCAGTGGTGAGCGTTTTCAAACAACGATGCCAATGTACGATGAAGACTTAATAAATGATTTACTTAAAAATGATGTAAATGTGAAGGGTGTACAACCTGAAGAACAATCATTCTTAGCAAGTATATTTATCTCTTGGTTCCCGATGATACTGCTTATAGGTGTATGGATATTCTTCATGCGTCAAATGCAAGGCGGCGGCGGTAAAGGCGCTATGTCATTTGGTAAGAGTAAAGCTCGCTTAATGAGTGAAGATCAAATTAAAACAACGTTTGCTGATGTTGCAGGTTGTGATGAAGCGAAAGAAGATGTTACTGAGCTGGTAGACTTTTTACGAGATCCTTCTAAGTTTCAAAAACTTGGCGGTAGTATTCCTAAAGGTGTACTAATGGTTGGTCCTCCAGGTACCGGTAAAACGTTACTTGCGAAGGCTGTTGCTGGTGAAGCTAAAGTGCCATTTTTTACAATTTCTGGTTCAGATTTTGTTGAAATGTTTGTGGGTGTTGGTGCGTCACGTGTACGTGACATGTTTGAGCAAGCTAAAAAAGCGGCGCCTTGTATTATCTTTATAGATGAGATTGACGCTGTTGGTCGTAAACGTGGTGCTGGTATGGGCGGCGGTAACGACGAACGTGAGCAAACACTTAACCAAATGCTAGTAGAAATGGATGGTTTTGGTGGTAACGAAGGTATTATCGTCATCGCAGCAACTAACCGACCAGATGTACTAGACCCTGCATTACTTCGCCCAGGTCGTTTTGACCGTCAAGTTGAAGTAGGTTTACCTGATATTCGTGGTCGTGAGCAAATACTTAAAGTACACATGCGTAAAGTGCCATTAGGCGATAACGTAGAAGCGGCTCTTATAGCACGTGGTACTCCAGGTTTCTCTGGCGCGGATTTAGCAAACTTAGTAAACGAAGCTGCACTTTATGCAGCGCGTGGTAATAAACGTGTTGTAAGTATGGCTGAATTTGACGCTGCTAAAGATAAAATCATGATGGGCGCAGAGCGCAAGACCATGGTGATGAGCGAGCAAGAAAAAGCAATGACAGCGTACCATGAAGCTGGCCATGCAATTGTTGGTCGTATGGTGCCAGAACATGATCCAGTTTATAAAGTATCTATTATTCCACGTGGCCGTGCGCTGGGTGTAACAATGTACTTGCCTGAGCAAGATCGTGTTAGTCATTCAAAAGAGCTTTTAGAATCAATGATTTCTAGCCTTTATGGTGGCCGTATTGCTGAAGCGCTTATTTACGGCGCAGATAAAGTAACAACGGGTGCAAGTAATGACATTGAACGAGCTACAGATATAGCGCGTAAAATGGTTACACATTGGGGTTTAAGTGAAAAACTAGGTCCGTTACTTTATGCTGAAGATCAGAACGAAATGTATATGGGTGGTGGCGGTAGTCGTTCATCTAGCATGTCGGACGACACGGCAAAAGTAATTGATGCAGAGGTTCGATTACTTTCAGATCGTAACTATCAAAGAGCAGAAGAAATATTAAAAGAAAATATTGATATTCTTCACTCAATGAAAGATGCGTTAATGAAATACGAAACTATTGATGCTAAGCAAATTGATGATTTAATGGCACGCCAACCAGTACGTGAACCGCGTGATGCACATGACCGTCATGAAGCTAAACCGGTAAAAGCGGAAGAACCTCAAGAACCAGTTGCTGATGAAAGTCAAAAGACTGATGATTCATCAAAAAAAGATGAAACAAACCTTGATGACAAAGCTGAATAATCGTTAAAATAGTAATGAAAGCCCCGAACTTCGGGGCTTTTTTGTATCAGCTATTTAGAAAAAGAATAAAGGTTGGCAATGACTAACATATTAAAGCTTCCGAGAGGGCGTACGCTTAATCTTGAAAAGCCCGTTATTATGGGAATATTAAATGTAACGCCGGATTCATTTTCTGATGGTGGGCAGTTTTTAGATCCCAAAATAGCGCTAAAACGCGCAATGCAATTATTAGATGACGGTGCGACAATTTTAGATATAGGGGGAGAATCTACTCGCCCAGGCGCGCCAGATGTTAGCTTAGAAGATGAACTTGCTCGAGTAATCCCCGCTATTAAAGCGATACGTCAGCACAGTGATTGCGTTATTTCAATTGATACTAGTAAAGCGCAAGTAATGGAACAAGCAATACTTGCAGGGGCAGATATAGTCAATGATGTTAGATCTTTGCAAGAAATAGACGCCTTAGAAACGGTTGCGCAGTATGAAGATGTAGCAATTTGTTTAATGCATATGCAAGGGCAGCCCCGCAGCATGCAATCGGCACCTCATTACGATAATTTGTTTGCAGATATAAATATGTTTTTTAGTGAACGTATTAAAGCATGTGAAACAGCTGGGATTAAGTTTGAACGACTTATTCTAGACCCAGGTTTTGGATTTGGAAAAACGCTTAGCCATAATTATCAAATATTGGCTAAGTTTGACGATTTTAATAAATTAGGTTTGCCATTATTGGCCGGATTATCTCGTAAATCGATGATAGGTAATTTATTAAACAGAGATACAAATGAACGGTTAGCGGGCAGCTTAGCGGGTGCGTTAATCGCAGCGCAAAATGGCGCAAAAATTATTCGTGTACATGACGTAAAAGAAACCGCAGATGTACTTGGTGTATATCAAGCCTGCGAACAAGGAATTTCACAATGAAAGAAAGAAAATATTTTGGCACCGATGGCGTGCGTGGACTTGTAGGCGCTGCCCCAATAAACCCAGAGTTTGCAATGAAGCTAGGCTGGGCCGCTGGGCGTGTATTATCGCAAAGTGGTACTAAAAAAGTAATTATTGGTAAAGATACGCGTATTTCGGGCTACATGCTTGAAACCGCACTTGAGGCTGG
>NZ_AUTP01000021.1:0-683 GCF_000498075.1 Pseudoalteromonas sp. TAB23 | reverse complement strand
AAATGGATAAAAACATTGGCGGCATGCGCGCATACACGCCACCGTTCTTCCCGGGTAAACGCATTGCAATAACCATTTTGAGCAACTTGCATATTTATACGCAAAAAGGCACGGCGCACCGCAAGGCCAAAGACGAAGAAGATCGCAAGCAATACGAAAACTCATACTGGCGTAATGAAGGCTACGCAATTGAAGAGTTTGAAGCGTATGCCGCGATTGATGAAAGCGCAATGAACATTGGCGCCAAGCCTTAAACGCGATTAAGCAGCTAGGCGCTAAGCGCCTAGCATTAACTCCATTTATTAAAAGGTAACAGTGCCATGAGTGCCATTGCTAATTTTAAAAAACGCCGCCTTGCTGCCAAAGCTAAAACAGGTGATGTACAAGCAACAATTACGCCTGAAAACACCGCGCTTAAATTGCTCGCGCAGTTGCTAGGTTGTGACGAATCAAAAGCGATTGAAACCGCCCAAGAATACGTTGACCAAAACATCACGTTTTTTTGTGAAGAGGATCTTCCAACTCTGCATGTAGATAGCGAAAAAGAACATATTGATGTTTCAAACGTTGAAGATGCAACCGACGAGCTAAACCAAAGCATAGACACTGCAAGCAATGCTGCAGATGAAATTGAAAGCGCCGCAGATAAAGCAAGCGATGCAGCCAGCGATTTAGCTTACCAA
>NZ_AUTP01000020.1:0-4833 GCF_000498075.1 Pseudoalteromonas sp. TAB23 | reverse complement strand
CAGTCGTAAATGAGAATTTTTTAACACAGGTAGCGACACGTTTAGCCCCGCAAAATGATTAAGTATTATTGCGGATTGGTATAACGCCTCTTTGCAATAACTAGAAGCATTACTTATTTAAAATAGTCGCAATGCGTTTACCCAGTTCTGGAAGTACATCTTGCTCAAACCATGGATTCTTTTTAAGCCATATATTATTACGCGGACTGGGGTGTGGAAGCACTAAATAATTTGGCCAATACTCACGCCACGATTTTACTAACTGCGTAAGTGGCATTTTTTTAGTCTCCGGTAAATGATACGCCTGCGCGTATTTACCTAATACTATTGTCAGCTCAATATTTGGTAGTGCAGCCAATAATTGCTCGCGCCATGCTGGGGCACATTCTTTTCTCGGTGGTAAGTCACCCGACTTACCCCTACCCGGGTAGCAAAAGCCCATAGGTAAAATTGCTATATTATTAGCATCGTAAAATTCATCCCTTGTTAGCCCAAGCCATTCTCGTAGGCGGTTTCCGCTTGCATCGTTAAACGGCACGCCTGTTTCGTGAACTTTTATACCCGGTGCTTGGCCCGCGATTAAAATACGTGCGTTTGGGTTAAATTGTATTACAGGTCGAGCCCCTAAAGGTAAATGAGGATCACAGATCACGCATTTACTAACTTGGTCTATTAATTGGTGACTATTCATGTTTATTTGGCCTTAAATGCTTAATTTTTATCCTAAATGGCCATTTAGGATAAATGAGTTGGTAAAAAATCGGTTTATTTTATCTAAAATGGCGATTAGTTAGTAAAATCCTGATCTTTAAGCCTAAATGCCCTACAGCCCTTATAGTACCTAGTGTTCTTTCGTCCATACCGCAAATTCGTTACCACTTGGTTCTGTAAAGTGAAACCGACAACCGCCAGGAAACTCAAAAATAGGTTTTAATATTACTCCGCCAAATGTCTCTACTTTTTTAAAGGTTGCGTGTATGTCGTCGCTATAAAAAATAAGTAATGCTGCCCCATGCTGAGTTAGTGATTTTAATGGAGCCTGAAAAATCCCACCATCTAACCCTTGTCCGCTAAACGCCGTGTACTCTGGACCATAGTCGGTAAACTGCCAATTAAATACATGACTAAAAAAGGCCTTAGTTGCGGGTAAGTCGCATGCAGGAAACTCTACGTAATTTAGTTTTTCGTGATCGCTCATCGTTATTTCACTCTTTATTTTTACTCAGTTTATTAACCTTAAGCTTTACATGCAGCCTGTGCAATATCATTAAACAATAACAGATCAGTATTTTACTAAGTAACCTGAACTCTGGATAATAAATCTATCTCGAGCAGCTATTTTCAGCGCTAGAGAAAATAAATTTAAATATCACCATAATTCAATACGTATAAAACCTGTTAACCAAGGTTCAGGTTAAGTAAGAAGGATAATTTACTAAAAGTTAGTCGCCGTAAATGAGAATAGCTATCTTTTGTATTTGTAACATATATAATAGCGCCTTTGTTTTATCCTCAGCTTTAAATAAAGGGATTAATTAACTATGCAGGCACCTTTGCACAGTGCGCCATTCGATAAGGTTAACGTAATTGCGCTTATAGTAAAAAGCGTAAGCAGTTATCGAGTTTTGGTATTTTTACGTTTTTTTATTGCCATAATTGGTGGCTATGCCTTTACCTCTGCAAGTACTGCGTTATTAAGTTTTGTATTGCCAATAGCTAAGCAAGACGCTGTACTGTTTAGTGTTTCAATCAGCATTTTAATTTATGCCGTAGTATTTATTTATACCTTTAGCGTTAAATCATTAAGAAAAGTTTGGATCAGTATTTTACTAAGTACAGGTGCGTTTATCGGATTGCTTGTATTACTAAAGGGTTGGGTATGAAAGACAGCTTTTTCAGATCGATGACTTGGTTACACACTTGGGTAGGGTTACTCGTTTGTTGGTTATTATATTTAATATTTTTTGCAGGAACACTTAGCTTTTTTAGAGACGAAATAACGCTGTGGAATCAACCTGCCATACATAATGTACAAGCCCAAACACAGCGTATAGAAGCGCAAAAACAACAAATAATTACAGGGTTCGATTACTTAGCTAACCATGGAGCTAACTCATCAAGCTGGCGTATTACATTACCTGAGCCGCGTATTCCTTATTTAATTTATGGTTATGCAAAGCCAAAAGAGCCAGGCCAGCGCCGCAGCCAGTTTAAAAACACACAGTTAAACCCTAATACCATGAAAGAGCTTGACCCCTTTGTAGATACTAAAGGTGGTAACTTTTTTTATCGGCTGCACTATGATTTACATTACATGGATGCAATAACCGCACGCTGGATTGTGTGCTTTGCTAGCTTTTTTATGCTAATTGCCATTATATCGGGTGTGGTTATTCATAAGCGTATTTTTAAAGATATGTTTAGTTTTAGACGTAATAAAGGTAGCCGTACGTGGTTAGATGCCCACAATTTAAGCTCTGTGCTTGCCCTGCCTTTTCATTTAATGATTACTTACACGGGCATGATTACGCTCATATTTATGTTGTTTCCCTATCCTGCGCAAACGTCTTACGATAACGGCATGCGTGGCTTTTTTAACGATGTAACCCCTCGCAACACCATGACCGATAAAGCCGAAGGCGAATCATCAATGGTGCCGATTCAAAGCATTTTGGATCAGGTTTATACTAAGTGGCCTCATGCAGATATTACTCGCGTACAAGTTAACCAACCAAATATGGCAGCTTCAACAATTACCGTATTGGTAAGCGCAGGTAAAACACTACGTGACCAAGCACCACGCTTAATATTTAGTGGTGCTACAGGGCAAATGGTCGCTAAAACTGATGACGAACTAACTAGCAGCAAAGCGCTTTACGAGTCGCTTAATTCAATGCATACGGGGCGTTTAGCTACGTGGTTGTTGCGCTGGTTATACGTATTAGGCGGTATTGCAGGCTGTGTAATGATTGGCTCTGGCTGTATTATGTGGGCTAAGCGAATTCGCGAGCGAACTAAAAATAACGTTAAACCTTCGTTTGGTTTAAAACTAGTTGAAGGGTTAAACCTAGCCACTATTATGGGACTTCCACTGGCAACGTGTGCATTTTTTATTGCTAACAGACTACTTAGCCCAACTACCGCAGAGCGCGCCGATAAAGAAATACTCGCGTTCTTTTTAACATGGCTAGCAGTTGCTCTTTTAGCACTTATAAAGCGCGACACACTGCAATGGCGAGTTATGGCAGCTATAAATGCTGTTGCATGTTTAAGCGTACCGGTTATTAATGCACTTACAACTAACGGTAATATAGTTAGCTATTTGATGCACAAACAGTGGGCTTTATTTACTTTTGATGCACTGTTTTTGTTATTTAGTATATTATTTTTTATACAAACCGAAAAATTACGTACTGCTAAAAACAACTCAAAAATAATCAGCCCTAGTCAATCTAATAACCTTAAAAGGCAAAAACCATGATTGATTTACTTGGGTTTAGCCTATGCCTGCTCAGTTTTAACTGTTTTGCGCTGGCTAAGTATAATCATTTTAAAGATGTATTTAAAAAACGCCCTACAGAATCCCAACGTAAAAAGCTGCTATTAGCTGCTTGGATCAGTATTTTACTAAGCTTGGTGCTTTGTATAGTTACTCAAGGTGGTTATGGAACATTACTATTTTGCGGGTTTATGAGCCTAAGTGTCTTAATTATAATGGTTTTTTATAATTTTTTAGTAGGCTACGTAAAGTGGTTTAGTGTTTTAAATAGCGTGTTAGTTGTACTAAGTGGGTTGTTTTTAGCATTAAACTAGCCTTAGTTAGTAAAAACGTGATCCGTTACTTTCCCATAGATTAGGCAAAAAAAATGGCAAGCTATATAGCTTGCCAACAATAGGGGATATTCAGTGTTTCCAATACTTACTGTCTCACGGCAAGTACACACAATATAACCATAATATATTTAAGTTACTTTACAGTTAGGTGACTCTTTTATTACTACTGTAAAGGGGCTTTACATTGTTTATTGCTCAACCCAAATTATTTCATCGGTAGCAAAGCCCAACTCTTTAGCTTTAGTTAAAAAGTGTTCTTTAAGCTCTTTGCTAACCGTTGGTGTACGCGATAAAAACCACAAGTAATCTTTGTTGTAACTGGTTATAAATGCATATTGATAATCGGGTTGGTCAAGTTCAAAAATCACGTAAGCGCCATAAAATGGACCAAAAAACGAGACTTTAAAATGCCCGGTGTCAGTGCCCTCAACAAACTTGGCTAAGCCTTCGGCGTCATCCCATTTTTTATCATCCGTTAAATACCCTTTGTTAAGGACCTTTACTGTGCCGTCGTCGTTAATTGAATAAGTCGCGGTAACTTGCTCCATACCTTCTTCGAATGAGTGATTGAGCCGTGCTATTTCAAACCATTTTCCTTTATATTTTTGTATATCAAAGTTTTTAACAGGTGTTATTCCCTCAGGAGGGCTGGTGCAAGCACTAAGAAAAAATAACCCTGTAATAAGTAAACCGTATTTAATAGCCTTCATGTAAGCTCCTTTTTAAATTACATAAATAGTACGTATTATCTAAATATAGATGGATATAAAGTTTGCTAGCCGATTAAAAAATTTTGCTATAGGATCATATTAATTCTAAAGCAATAAAAATGACCATAGCATGAAAATTTGGGTAGATGCAGACGCGTGTCCTGTTGTTATAAAAGAAATACTTTTTAGAGCTGCAGAGCGTATGAAAATCGAGACTATTTTAGTGGCTAATCACGCAATGCGTATTCCGCCGTCAAAATACATAAGCCGCGTTCAAGTATCGTCGGGG
>NZ_AUTP01000019.1:0-4349 GCF_000498075.1 Pseudoalteromonas sp. TAB23 | reverse complement strand
AAGCCAATATCAACTTGTTAAATTGCTAGTAGGCGAGCGTGCCCGTTTTACTGTGGTAGGTGATGACGATCAATCAATTTACTCATGGCGTGGTGCTCGCCCGCAAAACTTAGTGTTATTAGGTAAAGACTACCCAGGGCTTAGACTTATAAAGCTTGAGCAAAACTATCGAAGTGCAGGGCGAATACTAAAAGCGGCTAACATTTTAATTGCGAATAACCCACATGACATAGAGAAAAAGTTATTTAGTGAACTAGGTTATGGTGAGCCGATTAAAGTAATAGGGTGCCGCGATGAAGAGCATGAATCTGAGCGTGTGGTTGCTGAAATAATTTCACATAAGTTTATGAAGCGTACCAGCTATAAAGATTACGCGATTTTATATCGTGGTAATCATCAAGCACGTGGCTTTGAAAAATCTTTAATGAGTAACCGTATCCCTTATAAAATTAGTGGCGGTATGTCGTTTTTCGCTCGCTCAGAAATTAAAGATATTATGGCGTATTTACGTTTGCTAGTTAATCAAGATGATGACAATGCATTTTTACGTATTGTAAATACACCGCGACGCGAAATAGGCACGGTTACACTTGAAAAGCTTGGTACGCTTGCTAACGAAAAACACGCGAGCTTATTTGCTACCTGTTTTGATAACGATTTAGGCTACAGACTAAAAGGGCGTGGTTTTAATGCGCTTGCTGGGTTTGCACGCTGGGTTGTTGAGCTATCCGATAACGCAGTACGCGGTGATACGCTCGAAGCTGTTAAAGACTTAGTGCGTAATATTAATTACGAGGCATATTTGTACGAGTCGTCACCGAGTGCTAAAGCCGCTGAAATGCGTATGAAAAACGTATCTGAGCTGTATCGCTGGATCACCGATATGTTGACCGGTGATGCCGACAACGAACCAATGACATTAGCCGAGGTTGTTAGCAAGCTAACCCTTCGCGACATGCTTGAGCGTAACGAAGAAGAAGACGAAACCGATGCAGTGCACTTATCAACACTACATGCATCAAAGGGCTTAGAGTATCCATATGTATTTATGGTAGGTATGGAGGAGGGCTTACTTCCGCATCAGGTAAGTATTGATGAAGATAACGTAGATGAAGAACGCCGCTTAGCTTATGTTGGTATTACTCGTGCACAGCAGGAGTTAACACTTACTTATGCAAAAATACGTCGTCAATTTGGTGAAACCTCACAAACTGAGTTAAGCCGATTTGTACAAGAGTTACCGCAGGACGATCTCGCGTTCGAAAACAAAAAAGCGCCAAATACGCAAGCAGAGCGAATGGAAAAAGGCCAAGCAAGAGTCGCTAACCTTCGTGCAATGTTTAAAAAGCCTGAGTAATACCTCAGGCTAATTTTATAAAGACTGGGTTGCTTGTATTTCAGGCAACTCAGAGCACACTAGAGCGTGTTGTTTTCCCACAAAAAATGCCAAACCGTGCTTGTCTAGTAAAGCTCTAAAATTGAGTATCGATGGTCCTTTAGCAATAACTTTCATTGCTTTTAGCTTCGTAATTGCTAGCACACCTTGTAGCTGAAAATCGTAACTTTCTTGTTGTAAAACACGTTTACTAAAGGTCGAGCTAAGTAGCAGATAGTCAAAATTAATATCGGTTAGTAAATTAAGTTCGCATCTATCTTTAGCAAAATTGTTTAAACCAATTGAATAACCAAGTTGTGATAGCTTTTTGAGATTTTCTATTTGTATTGCGCTTGCGTGACGAATTTCTTGCTCATCAAATAGCAAACAGAGCTGGCTATGCCCTTGTTGTTTATTTAGCGTATCTGTAAATAAAACAAATTCGTGCTCCTCAAGTAGTAAACCAGAGCAAGGAACCAGCGCCATAGTTACATTTGCGGTAATTGCTTGTGCATAAGCGCGTTGTAATAACTGTAACTCTATCTCGAGGTGCTGTTCTTTATCTGATGCAAACTTTTTCAAAATATCAAAGCTAGTAAAGCCAAGTATTGGGTGTTCACCAAATGCTTCAAATAAAGATTCAGACTGATGTTGCTCATCAAGAGTAATTATTTCTGAGCTTCTAAAACTCATAGGTAATATATCAAGGTGATGTTGTGCTTTTAGTGCCTGCGCAGGTATTGATTGCGTTAATAGCGGATGAAATAGCTCGTAGCGATTTTTTCCGGAGTTTTTAGCGTGATACATTGCAGCATCGGCATCACGAATAATTTCATCCGTATGAGTATAGCTTTTCTTTGAATAGGTTATCCCTATACTTGCACCACTTTGTAAATATTCCCCTTTAAGGCAAAAAGGCTTTTCCATTAAGTCGATAATACGATTGGCAACATCTTCGGCTTGTTGAGGCTCAGTTAAGTGCGTTAATAAAATAACAAACTCATCGCCACCTAAGCGTGCTAGTAAATCATGTTCGCGTATACACTGGGCAAATAACTCACTAACGTTAATTAAAAACTGATCGCCAGCATGGTGACCAAGCTGGTCGTTAATGTCTTTAAACTTATCTAAATCAATAAATAAAACAGCAAAGTTATGTTCAGGAAAGCGCTGATAATGTTGTAGCGTTTTTTCAAGCTGAGTTAAAAATAGGCTGCGATTAGGTAAGCTAGTAAGAGAGTCGTGATGTGCGTCATGATAAAGCTGCTGCTCTATTTTTTTACGTTCATCTATTTGCATTTGTAAATGCAGATTAGTTTGACGCAGTTCTTTGGTTTTTTCATTGACTCTAAATTCGAGTTCTTGATGGCTTTTTGCAATCGCTTGATTGGCGAGCTTTGTTTGTAAAACAGCTGCAATTTGATGTGATACAAAGGTAATTAGCTCACAATCATCCTGGCTGAAAATATGTTTGTTATCGTAAGCTTGGCAAACAATAAGGCCGATAACACCTTGAGCTGTTTTAAGTGGAGCGCCTAACCAACTAGTGGCCATTTGCTCTTTTTGTACAGGCTTAGCCCTTTGTACTACACCGCTTTCTATTAGTTCTTTTGCCCTACACGGGTGTATAAGTTGCGTTTCTTCAGTGCTAATTACCAGTTCACTATAACCTTTAGCAAAGCGTCTTGGTTGAGTGTTTTCTTTAAATTCATCTACACAATAAGGGAAGCTTATCCAGCCAGACTCTTTATCGTAAAGTGCAATATATAAGTTTTCTGCGTAGGTAATTGTTTTTATTATTTCATGTATCTTAAAGTAAGCATCATCAAGGTTTTTAGCTTGCGTTGCTATTTCAGATATTTTAAACAGAATTTGTTGGCGTTGAAGTGCGCGTTTGCGTTGTTCTATTTCAAGGTTTAACGCGTCGTTACTTTGAGTGAGTGCTCGGGTACGAATTTTAACTTCTGACTCAAGGAGCTCTCGTTTTTTTACACGCTCTATTGCAGTTGCTAAATAAAGCGACATAAACTCAAGTAATTGTATTTGTTGTGAGCTATAGCCTTGTTTTGTATCGTAACTTTGCGCTGCTAATACACCGATAATATTATGTTCTTGGTAAACCGGTACACCTACCCAATGCTCTGCTGGAGTGCCTAATGCTTTAAATAAACCTTCTGCTGCGGCATTTTGCATTTGCTGCTTGGTAAAACATGTGGTTTTACCCTGTTTAAATACATAGCCAGTGGCGCCTTCATCAAAGCTATTTGATTGGTTAAGGGCGACGGCAATACCATCTTTTTCATCTGAAAAGTAAGAAAGTTCTAGCGATTGACTATATTGATTTAATAGCACCACATAAAAACTTTTACTCGGCACATATTTTTGTAAAATGTCGTGGATAGCGGGATAAAGTAGGGTTAGCTCGGCAACAGTACTTGCTTGCTCTGATAATTGTATCAGCGCATTTTGTAAGTGATGTGATTGTTTGTATTTATTGAGTAATGTTTTTAGACGTTTATTTTGATACGCCAATTTACTCGATACTGAGAGTTTATCTTCCAATGATCTAACCGGCTATTTTTATTGTATAGTTATTAGCCTTATACTTTCACTTTTAGCGCTTATCGTCAAGTTGATATTCGTACTACCATACTGGCTAGAAACACTATTTTAGGTATTAAAAAAGGCTTACCGAAGTAAACCTTTTTTGTGTATTTCAGCTGTATTTACTTAGATGTCATGAAGTCGATAGCAGCGCTTATCTCATCATCAGAACAATCCATACAGGTGCCTTTTGGAGGCATCGCATTAAAGCCATTTAGTGCATGCTCAAGTAAAGTGTCTTTACCTTTAGCTATACGTGGAGCCCAATCGTCAGGCGATTTAGGCGCGCCTAGTGCACCAGTACCGTGACATGCAAAACATGCACCTTGATACACTTGCTCACCAGAACGAGGGCCTGTAGGCGCGGCTG
>NZ_AUTP01000018.1:0-1180 GCF_000498075.1 Pseudoalteromonas sp. TAB23 | reverse complement strand
AATAGAGCCTGTATCGGCTATAACAGGGCGGTAATCAAGGCCTAAACGCTCAAAAATATTACAATATGCTTTGTGCATCGCTTGATAAGTCGCATCTAAACACTCTTCACTTAAGTGAAAAGAGTAGGCATCTTTCATTGTAAATTCACGAGCACGCATTACACCAAAACGAGGACGACGTTCGTCGCGTACTTTAGTTTGTACTTGGTATAAAGTAACTGGTAATTGCTTGTAGCTGCTTATTTCTTTACGTACGAAATCAGTTATTACTTCTTCGTGTGTTGGGCCAAGTGCAAATGTACGGTTATGACGGTCTGTAAAGCGCATAAGCTCAGGACCAAATTCATTCCAACGGCCAGACTCTTCCCACAAATCAGCAGGTTGAATAACAGGCATTAGCATTTCAATTGCACCCGCTTTGTCCATCTCTTCACGTACAATGTTTTCTACTTTACGTAGCACGCGTAAACCAGAGGGTAACCAAGTGTATAAACCCGAAGCGACGCGACGGATCATACCGGCTCTAAGCATTAACTGATGCGATACGATTTCAGCATCTGATGGCGTTTCTTTAAGTGTTGCGAGTATATATTGGCTTGTACGCATGTTTTTTCCGAAATAGAGTAATTATATTCTTTTAATAGAGCTTAAGTTTACCAGCGGATGCTTTTACACTAAAGCGCTAAGTGAGTTATTTAGTTTTTTTCTATGCTTGTTACTAAGTTATGTGCATCATTAACCTGCCAGCGAATATTAAAGTCATAGAGAGTCATCCCGTAGCTTTGCATTTCTTCTTTTTGTTTTTTATAAGCAGGGCGAGGATCTTGTTTTAAAACATTGGCTATAAAATCATGTAAGTCTGGGTATTGTGTTTGGGCATTAACAAACTCAATTGCCTGAGGGCTAAATTCAACCGTCATTTGTGTTTCTGGGCGCGTGTCAGCAAAACCAGCACTTGCATCCGGCATAGAGTCTGAATACGGCAAATACGGTTTTATGTCAATAATCGGTGTGCCATCAAGTAAATCAATACCAGCGAGTAATAAGCTAAGTTGTCCGTTTTTATATTCAATACCTTCAAGTTTTACGGCGCTCATTCCAATTGCGTTTGGTCTGAATGTAGCACGGGTCGCAAATACACCTTTTCGCTCATTGCCACCCAAACGAGGCGGGCGCACCA
>NZ_AUTP01000017.1:0-558 GCF_000498075.1 Pseudoalteromonas sp. TAB23 | reverse complement strand
GCAGCCATTAGAAGCGCGTGAATATCACGGTGAAAGTATTGAACCTATTACTCAAATTGGTTTAGTTGGCGCAAGCGAGCAAACAATCAAAGCTGTTAATGCAATTGCTGCAGGCCAATATGCAGCGCGTGACTTATGTGGCACTGAACCTGAGCGTATGGCTCCACCACGTTTTGCTGATTACTGCGTTGATTTATTTAAAGGCTCAAACATTGCGGTTGACGTAATTGATGATATTGCAGCTATTGATAAAAACTACCCAATGTTAAGTACTGTTGCTCGTGCATCGTATGCAGTTGAGCGCCATCACCCACGTGTTGTTAAGCTTGAATATGTACCAGGGGGCGAAATTACTCGTACACTTATGTTTGTAGGTAAGGGTCTTGTATACGATACAGGCGGTGCAGATTTAAAAGTAGGTGGTCATATGGCAGGCATGAGTCGCGATAAAGGTGGCGCTGCTTCTGTTGCGGGCTTTATGAAAGCCGTTGCGGATTATCAGCCTAAAGGCGTTAAAGTAGTATCGTACTTGGCTGTTGTTCGTAACTCTATTGGCTC
>NZ_AUTP01000016.1:0-2641 GCF_000498075.1 Pseudoalteromonas sp. TAB23 | reverse complement strand
CCACCCGATTGCTTGCCTATGTTATCGGCCGCATCGCCTGCTATGAGTATGTTGCTTGATGGGTTAAACGGTAATAAATGGTTGTTGTTTTTAAGCAGTACTAACGACTCTTGTACAGCTTGGCGGGCAATATCGCGATGTGCTGGCGCACCTATTAGTTCTAATTTACCTGAATATTTTCGATTTGCGGGGCTTGGTTTATCAAATAAACCCGCGCGTAATTTAACGCGTAAAATACGTGCTACGGCGTCATCTATTCGCGCCATTGTTATTGTGCCCGCTTTTACTTGTTTAATTGTATTTTCATAAAGTGGTTTCCAAGCACCCGTTGGCACCATAAAAATATCAAGCCCCGCATTAACAGCCTGTGGGCAACTTTCATTTGTACAGCCTGCAACTTGTCCGTGTCCGTTCCAATCGCCTACAACAAAGCCATCAAAACCCATTTTTGTTTTTAACACATCGGTAAGTAAGTATTTATTGCCGTGATTTTTTTTACCATTCCAGCTATTAAACGATGCCATAACCGACTGACTACCTGCGGTTAAGCCTCCTATATAACCTTGTGCATGAATGTTATATAACGTCTCTTCGCTATCAATGTTGTCCCCTTGATCGTCGCCATCTACCGTGCCGCCATCGCCTAAAAAGTGCTTAACAGTGCTAATTACGCGTTTGTCACTTAAAAAGTCCTCATCGGCTCTGCCTTGCAATCCGTTTACAATTGCGGCTGAATACTCACGTACAATTGCAGGGTCTTCTGAGTAGCCTTCGTACGTTCTGCCCCATCGGTCGTCGCGCACAACCGCAACAGTCGGTGCAAACACCCAATCTATGCCTGTTGCCATTACCTCTATCGCAGTAGCTGCTGCAATGCGCTCAATTAATGCGGGGTTATTAGCAGCACCTAAACCAATATTGTGCGGAAATAACGTCGCCCCAATCACATTATTATGGCCATGTACTGCATCAGTGCCCCACATGGTCGGAATTTTACTGCCATCAATTGAGTCATCAACTGATGCCTGATACATGCTCTCAGCAAGTGTTATCCAATCTGCAGGCGTTGCATGCTTATTAGCATTTGGGAAAGAGCCACCGCCATTTAAATACGAACCAAAACCGTATTTGCGCATGTCTTCAACACTAATATCGCGAATTTCAGGTTGGATCATTTGCGCTACTTTTTGCTCAAGCGTCATTGTTTTTAAATACTGTGCAATTGTATTTTCAATTTCGGGCGTTTTAACTACCTTACTTTTAAGGGTTGGCCAAAGTGATAAATCCCCTTGCTCATGCTCAGCCTTTTTGGCTACGGCGCTTTGGCTATTATTTGCGTTAATCTCTTGTTTATTACACCCACTTAAAACGCACAACCCTCCTATTAAAATTGGGAGCATGTGTAACCTGTTAGTGTTTAAGCTTTTTTTCATTTTTATAGCCCTGTGTTGTGTCAGTGTGATTTTGTGAGCGCCTATTTGTTATTTAAATTTAACTATTGACCTGTTTAACAATAGCCACTAACCTAAATATGGAAGCGCTTCCTTAAAGTTATTAAATACCATACTTAGTGATTAATCAAATTAAATATGGAAGCGCTTCCAATAATGAATTTAATATACGCTCTATACAAAGCAAACTTTACCAAAAAAGAAGCAGAGGTTTTCTCTTAATGAAACAATTATCTTTACCTAGTGGCTCACCACTTTTAGCCAAAAATTTTACTTATGGTGTAGCTACGGCCTCATTTCAAATTGAAGGCGGCGCAGCTGATCGCTTGCCATGTATTTGGGATACCTTTTGCAGTAAAGAAGGCAAAATAGTCGACAATTCAAATGGCGATGTAGCCTGCGAGCACTACACTCGCTGGAAAGACGATATAAACTTAATTGAATCATTAGGTGTAGACGCTTACAGACTTTCTATTTCGTGGCCGCGTGTAATGACTAAAAGCGGTCACTTAAACCCGACAGGCGTTAAGTTTTATATCGACATTTTAGATGAATTAAAACGCCGTAACATTAAAGCTTTTGTAACGCTGTATCACTGGGATTTACCACAACATATTGAAGATGAAGGCGGTTGGCTAAACCGTAACACCGCTTACGAATTTGCACATTACACAGATTTAATTACCAAAGCTTTTGGGGAACGTGTGCACTCTTACGCCACCTTAAACGAGCCGTTTTGCAGCTCTTACTTAGGTTACGAAATAGGCGTACATGCGCCTGGCATAGTAGGTCGCGAATTTGGTCGTAAAGCCGCGCACCACTTATTACTGGGTCACGGTTTGGCTATGCAAGTACTTGCTAAAAATAGCCCAAATACACTAAACGGTATTGTACTTAACTTTACGCCTTGTTACTCAGTTACCCAAAGTGAAGACGATTTAAAAGCCACTGCATTTGCTGATGACTATATAAACCAATGGTACATGCAGCCTGTAATGCAAGGTAAATACCCTGATATTATTAAGCAATTACCTAAAGCCCACCGCCCAGATATTTTAGATGGCGACATGGAAATAATTGCTCAACCGCTAGATTACCTAGGGGTTAACTTTTATACCCGCATGCATTATCAAGCAAGCGATTCCGACTTTTACCATGAGCTGCCACATAAAGCACCAATGACTGATATA
>NZ_AUTP01000015.1:0-3403 GCF_000498075.1 Pseudoalteromonas sp. TAB23 | reverse complement strand
GTTGTTCTAAATAAAAAATTTTTAACGACGTTATAGTGCAATTTAATTCGTTAAATTGATCAAAGATTTATGCAGGTTGGTATAATCTATACCAATTTTATTAAACTAAAAAGGGAGCATTTAAATGCTCCCTTTTTTATACTTTTAAAAACGCCATTGCGCATTTAGCATTATTTGCTGCTGCGAGATTCGTTCATTAAATCCAATTGGCTCTCTATTTTTTGCAACACTTTTAAGTGCAGAACCTTCAACCCCTATTTGTAGTTTACTAGTGAGCTGGTAGCGCCATGTTGCTGTTAAGCCTTCCCCATTACTTGCATTAGGGTCAAACGCGGTTGTGTCGTTGTCAGTAACTTTAAAATAATCATAACGTACTGAAACTCGATGTTTGCCTTCTTTATGGCTCAGCATTAAATAATGGCTATAAAAAGCATTATCAATTAATGCGTTACTGCCCATTTCAGTTTTACCATTAAGTACCTGTGCTATTAAACGTGTTTTACTATTAAACTTATAAAGCCAAGCGGCGCTTGTAAAGCGAGTATCCCAAGCATATTGGCCTGAACTATAATTAACCGCCGCTGGATCGCCGTTGTTATCATAGTAGTAAATTCTAAATTGTGATTTTTTCAAATAATCCCAATGCATACCTACGTAATAACCAAATCGACCATCAACTTCTTCAAAAGGCAATACCTGATTAGCTTGCCAGCGCAACTCGTACTTGTCTAAAGATGCTATAGATGCAAATTTTATACTTTCGTTAAATGTAGTTTGTCTATCGTGTAATGCAAAACCACGCCACGCAAGTAAAGTACCTGCAGGGTCATTGCCTTTAAATGTAGCACCTACAAAGCTAAAGCTATGAGCGCTGTTAAAACGTTTTGCTGGGCGCTTAATAGTTACCTCTACGCCAACAGTGCGTACTTCCTCGCCTATCCAGCTATTAATAGCTGAGTTTGTATAGTTATAAGGAGAAGTCCACCCTATATCAGGATTTTCAAGCGACATAAGTGGGTAAAAGCCCCCCACGCGCATGTGCCATTTATAGTTGCTGTTAGATAGCGGCTGATACTTTATATAAGCCTGCGTAAAACCAAGGCCAACGTCAGGATCTTGATTCGCATTTAACACCCCATGAGCCGACCAACTAGATGCTAAATCAACATTAAAATCTAAAATACCTTGGGATAAAATAAGTTCGTCGCTTTTAGTATCGTGCCGATATAGCCCAAGGCCGCCCTCTTGGAAACTACGTATATCGTCACCCTGCACGGCTCTAATTTGTATTAAGCCTTTTACTTGTGCATACAACACATTACTAAAACATAAAGCACCGGCTAAAAATGCCAGCCTCGTTAAGCGATTAATAGTCATCAAATTCATCCGTAGCAAAATCAATTTGCTCCGTAATTTCCTGCTTTACTTTATAAGTGATAGGGTTAGTAGCCACATTGATAGTTTGAGATTCAACCTTACTAATATCACTAAACCCAGAATGCCAAACACTTAACGTGTATTCGCCTGCATTGGCATTTAAATCAACATTCCCGTTTTCATCAGTGATTGCAAAAATAGTGCTATCTACCACCACAATATAACCTAACATCCAATCATGAATATTACAGCCAAGCTCAACAACACCCGTTTGATCAAAAGTAATGGGCGCTTTTGGGTGCTCCTTATATAGCTTTAATTCAAATGTTTTGGCTTTAGAAAATGAATAAACATGATGCATGATTGAGTCCGCATTCGGAAACTCTACCTTTGCATTTTGTGGGACAACTAAAATACGCGGCTTAAATTCTCGATTTTTCTGGGTCATCGCATAAGGTGCTTCTGGAGGAATAACGCTAGAGGTGTCTCCTGCAGTTAGCCATACAACAGCATTAGGTAATGGGTCATTATTAGCATTTTTAATTGTAATATTTGCTGCAAAAACTCCAGTACTAACACTTAGTAAAAATACATAAAGTAAGCTTTTTATCATTTTCTTGTCGCTATTATCAATTTGTTTACATTATAGACCGATTAAGCCACCAAATTCTTTCTATTTTTTAAAACATTGAATACGTATGTAAGCAGTCGTATTAATCATCAACAGTCATTATCCTTAGATGTCACCACCGACTCATCTAAGGACACACCATGAGAATACCAGCACTTGTGCTTTTAGCCTTTGCTAGTAATAGCTACGGACAAACCGTAGAGCTAAAATCGCCAGACACACAAATAACAGTAAGCATCTCTGACGAAAACAACACGCCAAGCTACGCAATAAAATTTAAAAACAAAGCAGTTATAAACAAATCTTTACTGGGGTTTGAATTTAAAACACAAGCAGCTTTTAGCGACGGCTTTAAAATTAAAAGCATTGAACAACAAAGCGTTAATACACAGTGGCAACAACCTTGGGGCGAACGCCAAAACGTTGTTGACGAATATAACGAAGTAGCCGTTACCTTTACAAAAAATGAGCCAAATAAAGGTACCTACACAATTCGATTTAAAGCATTTGATAGTGGTGTAGGTTTTCGATACGAAGTGCCACAACAAGCCGGCTTCGAACATACAGAAATAACCAAAGAGCTGACTGAATTTGCTATAAACAATAGCCATGATGCAACAGCATGGTGGATACCTGCTCGTGGCTGGAACCGCTACGAATATGTTTACAACACCACCCCACTTAACGAAGCTCCACTAGCTCACACACCATTTACGTTTAAAACAAGTGACGGTACTCATATTAGTATTCATGAAGCCGCACTTGTTGATTACGCAGGCATGGTGCTTAATCAACGCCGCTCTGGTACGTTTACTGCAGATTTAACGCCGTGGTCAGATGGTGTCGCCGTTAAAAAACAAGGTGCTTTTAAAACACCATGGCGCACCATTCAAATAGCCGACAGCGCTGTTGGCTTAGTTAATTCAGATATAATACTAAACCTAAACGAGCCTAATAAACTCGGTGACGTGTCGTGGGTTAAGCCTGGCAAATACGTGGGTATTTGGTGGGGTATGCATATAAACACGCAAACTTGGGGTAGCGGTAAAAAACACGGCGCCACTACGCAAACCACAAAATACTATATGGATTTTGCAGCGCAGTATGGTTTTGATGGCGTACTCGTTGAAGGCTGGAATATTGGCTGGGATGGCGATTGGTATTTTAATGGCGATGTATTTAACTTTACCAAACCGTACGACGACTTTGATATAGCAGCGCTTACTCAATACGGCAAAGAAAAAGGCGTACAGCTCATTGGCCATCACGAAACATCAGGCAATGTAAGCAACTACCGTGACCAAATGGAAGATGCCTTTGCTCTTTACGAAAAATCAAACGTAAGCCAAGTAAAAACAGGTTATGTAGCCGATGGCGGAAATATAAAACGTATAG
>NZ_AUTP01000014.1:0-1094 GCF_000498075.1 Pseudoalteromonas sp. TAB23 | reverse complement strand
GGTTTGTTGGGGCTTGAAGCCGCAAATGCCATCAAGCAACTAGGGCTTGATACCCACGTAGTTGAATTTGCACCACAACTTATGGCTGTTCAACTTGATGGACAAGGCGGTACGCTACTAAAAAATAAAATAGAAAAACTTGGCGTAACAGTACACACATCAAAAGCAACCAGCGAAATAGTAAAAGGCGAAACCAGTCGCTTTAGATTAAATTTTTCGGACGAGTCACTTTTAGAAACAGATCTGATTTTGTTCTCTGCCGGTATTCGCCCGTACGACCAACTAGGCAAAATTGCTGATTTAGAACTCGGTGAACGCGGCGGTATTATTATTAATAACCAATGCCAAACATCAGATCCTGATATTTTAGCCATTGGTGAATGTGCCCTGTGGGAAAAAAAACTATTTGGCTTAGTTGCACCAGGTTACAATATGGCGCGCGTTGCAGCGAGTCAATTAAGTGGTGGCGAGCTTGAGTTTTTAGGTGCTGATATGAGCACAAAACTTAAGTTATTAGGTGTAGAAGTAGGCTCAATTGGCGACGCTCACGCAAAAACGCCAGACTGTAAAGAACTTATATATCAAGATGCTATTCGCGGCTGTTATAAAAAAATCATACTAAGTGAAAAAGGCGATAAATTACTGGGCGCTGTACTAGTTGGCGATACCAGCGACTACGATACTTTATTGCAGTACATGCTTAACGACATGGACTTACCAGAAAACCCTGAGTGTTTAATTTTACCAGACAGCAGCGGCGCGCCGTCGTTATCTGGCAGTGCCCTACCCGACACAGCCACTATTTGTTCGTGTCACAATGTGAGTAAAGGCGACATTGTAGGTGCAATTGATGGCGGCTCATGCGATTTAGCCTCAGTAAAATCATGCACTAAAGCAGCAAGCGGCTGTGGCGGCTGTGCTGCGTTATTAAAATCTGTTGTTGATAACGAATTAGCAAGTCGCGGTGTTGAAGTAAACAACCATGTATGTGAGCACTTTGCGTATTCACGCCAAGAACTACTGCACATGGTAAAAGTAGAAAGCATTAAAAGCTTTAATGACTTACTAACTAAACACGGCAGCGGTCATGGCTG
>NZ_AUTP01000013.1:0-692 GCF_000498075.1 Pseudoalteromonas sp. TAB23 | reverse complement strand
GGGTTAAGTTTGCTAATAAATGGCGGTCAACGGGTGGTTCCCAATACTGGTCGGTATCGTTATAAAATAGCGAGTCGTAATCAGTTAGCCACATGTCGGGCATTACTTGCTCAGGCAAGCCAAACACAACGGGTGCATTTTGTTTTGGTGGCTGCTGGGTTAGCTGCTCAGTGTTTTGGTCTAATTCTGCATGGTCCATCGTGATTTTCTCTTATGTGCATGATTAAGGGGTTCGTTAATAACAGCGTGGCTAATAGCAAAAAATACGTCTGCATGGCCTATGGTGTTATCGCGGCTGGCTTTAAACGTTATGGCGCCGCCCGAGTCGGTACTGGTGCGGCGTATTGAAAGGCAGCTCATAGCAATATCTTTATGGGATGCATCCCATTCAAGTCGGCCACCTTCAATTAGGTCTATCATTTTAAGTACTAAGCGGGTTTTACTGCCTACGCTGTAATGTATGGCGGTGGCTTCACGCGGGTACAGTGTGCTTATTGAGTCAAACACACCCGCGCCAATGCCGGTGGTATCTACGCCAATATAAGTAACGCGGTACTTAGCGTATATTTTTTGAATTTCGCTCACATGGTGCGAAAAGTTCATTCCGCGCCAATAGTGCTTTTCGAGTATTCTAAATTTTTCGCCAGGCTTTTCAGGCGGGGCAACCACTACTAGTGCGGCGTTATCGCGGG
>NZ_AUTP01000012.1:0-3110 GCF_000498075.1 Pseudoalteromonas sp. TAB23 | reverse complement strand
TGTTAAATCGTTACCAACTAGCACTACTAGGCGTGGGTCGTTACGCAATGATGGGTGAATAAGCGAGTTTTTTAACTCAGTCACAATGGCGTCTAACGTTTTGTAATCGCCTGCACCGTCTGGGTCAAAATAAACAGGATCGGTAACGATTTGGTCAGCCGCTTTTTCTTTAACAATTTGATGCCAGCCTTTGTTTACGTCTTCACCATTTGGGTTAGCAATTGGGTCTGATGTTGCTGCAGCTGATACACCATTAAAACCAACGCGCAGCATGTCGAGTGCAAAACGTAGCGTGGCGTTTTGGTTAATGAGTTTCATAAACTCGTTTAAGTTACCGGCATTAGCCCATGTAGATAACAGCGCCCATGTTGTTGCTGAGCACGAATCGGTTTCGGTCAGTTCATAGGTATGGCCATCAACGCCTTGTTCTGATGTAAAACGGCCACCCGCTTTGCGACCCGTCGCAATACCGTAGTTACCTACTTTTACAACTTGGCCTTTAATTTGGTCCACTTGCATGGTGGTGATCATGCGTAAAAACTCGACCGACTCTAAAAGCGCAGCGCGTAGCTTTGTTTCCATTGGGTCTGAAATGGCAAATTTATGTGATGCGTCGTCCACACCAAATGCTTTTGCTAGTTGCGTTGAGTATGTTTTTATAAACCCAGCGGCTGTTTGATTTAAGTGCATGCGTTATCTCGCTCTGTTATGCATTAGTAAAAAGTAAACGTGGTTTTTTAAGTCAGGCTTACGGTTTCGCCGCCTACTGGGTCGGGCTCTTGGCCACCTTGCTCTTTGCTAAGGGCGTTAAATTTAGTTTCGATGCCGTCAACCTTTTTGCCAAAGCCGTCCATTTTTTCCATTAGCTGACTAAATTGTTCGGCGGTTACGCCTGTTTCTGGCTCTGGTTTAATTTCTGGCTCTGGTGCTGGCTCTTTGACTGGCGTTTTTTCTTCGCCTTCTGGTTTGCTGAATTTAGTTTCAAGGTCAGTCACCTTGGCTTCAATTCCTTCAAACTTGCCCATTAGGGCTTCAAACTGTTCTTGTTTCATGGTGTCTTCCTCGGTGAGTGGCTCTTGCTGATCGGCAGGCTGCTGATCGCTAGAAAATAAACTAAATAGTTGCGCCATTAAGCTTTGCGCTTTGGCGTGCTTGCTATTTGGGGTAGTTGGTTCGCTATTGGTGGTAATAAAGTCACTGTGTTGTAGCGTTTCTAGTTGGCTATATTCGTGATCTACTTCGTTATCACCAATAGAGAATTTTAAGCGGCTGGTGCCTGAACTTGCTGGCGAGTCGGTAACGGCAAGGCCTTGTAAGTAGCAGCGACCTTCGCTTTTGTAATCGGGGTTTGGCTCAATAGACATAAACAGCTTTTGGCCGTCTTTGTTGGCATTAAGTAGGTAGTCGTTAGCGGTTACTTTTACAAACAGGCGTAATTTGCCACCTTGTTTAGCAGCTTTTACTTCGTCAACAGTGCCCCAGTTTTTACCCTCGCTTGGGCCAAAGCTTGAGCGAAAGTGTTCAGGCCAAATAAGCGCGGTGTATTCGTCAACTGAATACGATGCGGCCATTTGATTAATCCATTCTTTTGAAATAATACGGCCGTCTACCGTTGCGCCTTCTGTTGCTGCAATTACCCAACCTGATTGTTTTGCCATTACTTGCGTACCGCGTTACTTAATATTTAAACGCAGCATAGCTATAAAAAAAGGCTGAATACATTGGTTAGCTTTTTGATAATTCCTAGATTGGGCTTTTAGGAAACATGAGGTTTTTTATGCGGTTATAAGCTTATTGTAAACCAATACACTGTGCCTAGTTACTAATTTCATGAGCACTTATATTAAGCAATGGCTTATTCACCTGAAATACGCGAAGCAGCAAAACGGCTTTATTTACGCCACCATACCCCCGACGAAATACGTGCGGAACTGGCGTTACCAAACAACCGTGTAATTTACTATTGGGCCGATAAATACAATTGGCGCGATATGCTGCGCGAAGAAGACGTAGACGAAGCTATTGCACGACGTATTTTGATACTTACCGATGTAAGCGACAAAACAGGCAACCAAATAAAAGAGCTCGACATGCTGATAGAAAAGCACGTTAAGCTTAAAAAGCAACGCGTCCAGCTAGCCGAAAAAGCAGCCCAGGCTAATGATCCTCAACCGACTAATAAAGGTAGCAATAAACAAGGTAATAAAGGCAGCGGTAACGACAATAAAAAAAGCAAAGGCCGTAAGCGTAAAAATGATGTTAGCCATTTAACCGCTGAAGACTTTGGCACCTGGTACGACTCACTCTTTGGGTACCAAAAAACGATGCACGAAAACTTGCATCAGCGTATTCGTAATATTTTAAAAAGCCGCCAAATTGGGGCGACGTATTATTTTGCGGGTGAAGCGTTTAAAGATGCGGTTTTAACGGGCGACCCACAAATATTCCTCTCTGCGAGTCGTGCACAAGCTGAGGTATTTCGCAGTTATATAATTGCTATTGCGCAAGAGTTTTTTGAAATTGAGCTAACCGGTAACCCAATTACTTTACACACCGCCCATGGTGATGCCGAACTACGCTTTTTAAGTACCAATAGCAAAACGGCGCAAAGTTACCACGGCCATGTTTATGTGGATGAATACTTTTGGATTGGTAAGTTTAACGAGCTAAACAAATTAGCCAGTGCCATGGCCACGCATAAAAAGTGGCGTAAAACGTATTTTTCAACCCCATCGACTAAAGCGCACCCTGCTTATACATTTTGGACGGGTGATCACTGGCGACAAGGCCGCGCCGAACGCGAAGAAATTGAGTTCCCTACCTTTGTAGAATTGCGCGATAACGGCAGGCTGTGCCCCGATAAACAATGGCGCTATGTAGTTACCATTGAAGATGCCCTACGCGGTGGCTGTGAATTATTCGACATTGACGAATTGCGCGACGAATACAACGCCGATGATTTTAATAACCTGTTTATGTGCATTTTTGTGGACGATGCCGACAGTATATTTAAATTTAGCGACCTTGAAAAAGCCATGGTTGATGCCACCCGCTGGCAAGACCACAAACCCAATGCCGCACAACCATTTGGTAACCGTGAGGTGTGGCTA
>NZ_AUTP01000011.1:0-558 GCF_000498075.1 Pseudoalteromonas sp. TAB23 | reverse complement strand
CTTTATCGCCTGCGGCTACTTTAATTTCTTTAACTGTACCTGCAAATGGAGCTGGTACTTCCATTGCAGCTTTGTCGCCTTCAACGTTTAAGATTGATTGATCTTCTTCAACCGTATCGCCAACTGCAACCATAATTTCAGTTACTTCAACTTCATCGCCACCAATATCAGGTACATTAACTTCTTTAGTACTTGGTGCTGCATTTGCTGTTGAGCTAGCTGCTGGCGCTTCTACAGGAGCCGACTCTTTAGCCGGTGCTGCAGATTCACTTCCTGCTACTTCAAAAACAAACACTAATGAGCCTGTTTTAACTGTATCGCCAGCGGCGACTTTAATTTCTTTAACTATACCGGCAAATGGAGCGGGTACTTCCATTGCTGCCTTGTCGCCTTCAACGTTTAAGATAGATTGCTCTTCTGAAACAGTGTCGCCAACAGCAACCATGATTTCAGTTACTTCAACTTCATCATCGCCAATATCTGGTACGGTTACTTCTTTAGTTGAAGAACCTGTAGAAGCAGCAGGTGCTGCCTCTTCAGATTTAGCTGGAGCAGCGG
>NZ_AUTP01000010.1:0-4789 GCF_000498075.1 Pseudoalteromonas sp. TAB23 | reverse complement strand
GTTGTTCTAAATGAGAATTTTTTAACGCAGGTAGCGACACGTTTAGCCCCGCAAAATGATTAAGTATTATTGCGGATTGGTATAACCATTCAATATGCAGCGCATCGGTATTACTTAATTGGATATTTTATCGTTGGGTTTCGCTTCTCTCAAGCCAACCTACGCGAAAGCAAAAAGCCCCGCATTTTCATGCAGGGCTTTTTAAATTTTGCAGCTTGAACTGTGTTTAGCTCATAGCGCTTTGTAATTTTTTCATCGCTGTTTTTTCAAGCTGGCGAACACGTTCAGCAGATACACTGTACTTTTGTGCAAGCTCTTGAAGAGTCGCTTTATCATCCGACAACCAACGTGCGCTAACAATATCTTGTGAACGCTCGTCTAGTGTTTTAAGTGCGCTAAATAAACGAGTATGCGCTTGCTCTTTCCACTGTTCTTGTTCAACGTCGTCAGCTAAATCAGCTGCGCCATCTGTTAAATATTGTACTGGAGAGTACGTGCTTGTTGGTGCGTCGTCGTTATCGTCGCCCGTTAGGTCAAAGCCCATGTCTTGGCCGCTCATGCGCGATTCCATTTCACGTACTTCTTTTTCACTCACACCTAGCTCGCTAGCAACGGTACTAACCTCAGCTTGATTAAACCAACCTAAACGCTTTTTGTTTTTACGAAGATTAAAAAACAATTTACGTTGCGCTTTAGTGGTTGCAACTTTAACTATGCGCCAATTTTTAAGCACAAACTCGTGAATTTCGGCTTTAATCCAATGCACTGCAAACGATACTAAACGTACACCCACAGTAGGGTCGAAACGCTTAACCGCTTTCATCAGGCCTATATTACCTTCTTGAATAAGGTCAGCTTGTGGTAAGCCGTATCCCGAGTAGCCTTTAGCAATATGCGCTACAAAGCGTAAATGCGACATAATGAGTTGCTTGGCAGCACTAAGATCGCCTTCTTCCTGAAGTTTTTTAGCAAGTTCTTGCTCTTGTTCAACTTTAAGCATAGGAATAGTGCTTACCGCTTGAAGGTAACCGTCCATGCTTGCGCTTTGTTGTCCGACTGTAAGTGCCATTGCGTATAAATCTTTACTCATTTTTCACCTCGGTGATAAACATTTGAAACTATCTTAGCACTCTTTCTTTAAGAGTGCTAACCCCAATTTAAAACTTTTTTAAAGTATAAATCAAGCAGTTTTTAGTATGTGTTTAGTCTACTACAAGCGACTGAATAAGTGATGAATTGAGGGGCTGCAGCAGGTTAACCTCGCTGCATCACCTTATTTACAACTCATTACTTCATGGGAGGATAGTACATAAATATGACAGTTTTAATAACAGTAGGTACAACCCAGTTCGGTACGATACGCATATCAAGCTGGGTTGGTTCACTTATAGTTTGCAGGATTTTTTATACTTTATCGGGTTCTATTTCTTTAATATATCGATTTACAGAAAGGTACGAGCCTACAAATCCTAAGCTTGTTGCAAGTAACACTAAAAAGCCGAGCTCATTAAGCGATAATCCAATTAACGAGAAGCTTGTTTGATACACCCCCGCTACACTGCTCACAGCGCTTGAAAGCCACCACATCATTAGTCCTACGCATATAAAGGCAAATAAACCACCTATTACACCATACCAAATACCGGTCCACAAAAATGGGGCATGTATAAAGGTGTTAGTTGCGCCGACTAGCTTCATTACTTGTATTTCTTCTTTTTTATCCATGATCGACAAACGGATGGTGTTACCAATAATAAGCGTCACTGAGGTAAGCAGTAATAATGCGATGGTTATTACACTTTCTTTCAGTAAATCTAGTAATGCATTTAAACGCTCTAGCCACGCTATATCGAGCTTACCAAAATCAACTTCACGTGCACTTTCTAATTTAGTTAGCAGTACTTTAGCCGCATTTGGGTGTCTGTGACGTTTTGTAGGAGTAACAAGTACCACATCAGGTAATGGGTTTTTATCTAAGTACTCTAAAGCTTGCCCAAAGCCAGATACGTCTTTAAATTCTGTTAGTGCTTTTTGCTTTGATATAAATTCAACGCTTTCCACTTCTGGATAAAGTGCTAAACGCTTTACTAATGTTTGCGTTTCTTGCTCGTTCATACTTTCTTTTACAAACAACGATATTTCACTCGCTTCTTCAAAACCACTACTTACTTGCTGTACGTTTTTAACAACGAGATAAAGTGTTGCAGGTAACGTTAGGCTCAAACCAAGTACAGCAATAGTCATCATAGATGCAAGCGGCGTACGCCACATTTCACCTAAGCTATGAACACCTTGGCGAAAAATATTAATAATGAAAAAATAACCGCCAGCTAATATTGATTTTTTTTGCTTGTCGTTACTATTTTGACGACTTTTAAAAAGTAAACTCATAGTGCTCCCTCAGCGAGCGGATCTTGAAGCATGCGGCCATCTTTTAAGGTTAGACTGCGGTACTTCATACGTGCAACCAAACCTAAGTCATGCGTCGCTATAAGAACAGTGGTGCCGTGTTTATTAAAGTCCTCAAACAGCTTTAGGATTTCCATTGAAAGCTCAGGGTCTAGGTTACCTGTAGGCTCATCGGCTAACAGAATTGGCGGGGAATTTACGATTGCTCTGGCAATACCAACACGTTGCTGCTCGCCTCCAGAGAGCATAGACGGATGACATTTTATTTTGTCTATCAGGCCTACTTTATCAAGCGCACCATGAACACGTTTAGCTATTTGCTTATGGTGAGTACCCTCAATAATAAGAGGCAGTGCCACGTTATCAAAAATGGTATAGCGCTCTAGTAAACGGTGGTTTTGAAAAATAATACCTATATCACGGCGAGCATAAGGAATTTGACGCGAGTTTACTTTATTTAAATCAACACCGTTGATAAATACACTGCCTGCCGATGGGCGTTCCATTAAGCTAATTAACTTAAGCAACGTACTTTTACCCGCACCACTGTGGCCGGTTAAAAAGGCAAGTTCACCCGGTTTAACATGAAAATTAACTTTTTCGAGGGCGCGGTGCCCTCCAGGATAAGTCTTACTTACTTGCTGAAAATTTATCATCTTTTTATTATGCCAATTCAATTAGTTTACTAATAAAATTGGTATTCCTCGCAATTAAAAAGGGAGCAAGCTCCCTCTTTTGGTAAATTAAACGTCGTCCTCATCTTGGCTAAATAACGCATCAATAAAGTCATCGCTTTTAAAAGCGCGTAAATCATCAATACCTTCACCAACACCAATGTAACGAATTGGAATATTAAACTTATCTGCAACCGCAAAAATAACACCACCCTTTGCAGTTCCATCAAGTTTTGAAAGCGTAATACCAGTTAAGCCAACGCATTGATTAAATAAGTTCACTTGGCTAATTGCATTTTGACCTGTGCCAGCATCAATGGTTAGCATCACTTCGTGCGGCGCATCAGGATCAATTTTTTTCATAACACGAGCTATTTTTTCAAGCTCCTGCATTAAGTTATCTTTATTTTGCAAGCGACCCGCTGTATCTGCAATTAACACATCTATATTACGTGCTTTTGCAGCTTGGAATGCATCAAAAACAACCGATGCACTATCTGCACCCGTATGCTGTGCAATAACAGGAATGCTGTTACGTTCACCCCAAACCTGAAGTTGCTCAACAGCAGCCGCTCTAAACGTATCGCCAGCAGCCAGCATAACCGACTTACCTTCGCTTTGAAATTGCTTAGCCATCTTACCAATAGTCGTTGTTTTACCAACGCCATTTACGCCCACCATTAAAATAACAAATGGCTTTTTATCTTTGGTAATTACTAAAGGCTGTTCAGCCGTTTTTAGCATCGCCGCCATTTCTTGTTTCATTAACTCATAAAGCGCATCACCATCTTTTAACTGCTTACGGTTTGCAGCATCAGTTAAGCTATCAATCAACTTCATGGTGGTATCAACGCCTAAATCGGCGGTGAGCAGCTGTGTTTCAAGATCTTCAAATAATTCGTCATCTATTTTTTTACCACTAAAAATAGATGCAAAGCCAGAACCTATATTAACGCGAGTTTTTAACAAGCCCTTTTTAAGGCGAGAGAAAAACCCTTCTTTTTTCGGCTTTTCTGCTTTTTTAGCTTCTTCAATTGCAAGTTCTGCTGTGATACGTTCTTGTTCTAAAAGCTCATTTTCTGCTTTTTCAGCTGCAATGCGCTCTTGTTCTAAACGCTCGTTTTCTGCTTTTTCAGCCGCAATGCGCTCTTGCTCTAAACGCTCGTTTTCTGCTTTTTCAGCCGCAATACGTTCTTGTTCTAAACGTTCATTTTCAACTTTGTCAGCAGCAATACGTTCTTGCTCTAAACGCATTTGCGCTTCTTGTTCTGCTAAACGTTTTGCTTGCTCTTGTCTTTGTGCTTCAGCATCTGCTTGTTCTTTTGCTAATAACTCAGCATTCGCTTGCTCTATTGCAAGCTTTTCAGCCTTTACAGCTTCATCCTTTTTTTCAAGGCGTATTTGCTCTAGTCGCTCAGCCTCTACTTTTTCTGCAGCCAATCGCTCTTGCTCTAACAGCATCTGCGTTTCTTGATCGGCTAAACGTTGTGCATGTTCTTGTCTTTGCGCTTCTGCATCAGCTTGTTGTTTTGCAAGTAATTCAGCATTGGCCTGCTCAATTGCAATCTTTTCTGCGTTTTCAGCACGCTCTTGCTCTAAACGTTTTGCTTCAATTTGTTCAGAAGCAATACGCTCCTGCTCTAAGCGCTCTGTTTCGGCCTCTGCTTTTAAACGTTCAGCTTCAGCTTGCTCCTGTGCTAGCTTTT
>NZ_AUTP01000009.1:0-1397 GCF_000498075.1 Pseudoalteromonas sp. TAB23 | reverse complement strand
GGGCAGCGAGGGCTTAAAGCAAGCCACTGAAATGGCAATCGTTAATGCTAACTACTTAACGCATGAGCTAAGCAAGCACTTCCCAATTTTATACCGTGGTCGTAACAACCGTGTTGCTCACGAATGTATTGTTGACTTACGCCCGCTTAAAGAGCTATCAGGCATTACTGAAATGGACGTAGCTAAGCGCTTGCAAGATTACGGCTTCCATTCACCAACTATGTCGTTCCCAGTAGCTGGCACATTAATGATTGAGCCAACTGAGTCTGAATCAAAAGGTGAGATTGACCGCTTTATCGAAGCAATGGTGTCAATTAAAGGCGAAATTGAAAAAGTAATCTCTGGCGAATGGTCAATCGAAAACAATCCGCTAGTGTTTGCACCGCATACACAAGGCGACGTATTAGGTAACGAATGGGACCGCGCGTACGACCGTTTTTACGCTGCATTCCCAGTGCCTGCAGTAGCTAAAAACAAGTTTTGGCCAACCGTTACACGTATTGATGACGTATACGGCGACCGTAACTTAGTATGTTCATGCCCAGCGGTTGAGACTTATCGCGATTAATTTTTGAAAAAATTCCACTGTAGAGAGGAATTTATCAAAATTATAAAAGCCGTTGTAGCAATGCAACGGCTTTTTTGTGCGTGGTGATTCGCCATTAATCATATGAACGTAGGCTGGGAAGAGTGAAACGAAACCCAACAAATCACAAATATACTTACTCGCTCAAAAGGCAGGAGTATATGTTATTTATCGTAGGCGTTTAGCTTGCTGGCGCGCGGGCGCCAGCCCAAAAGTTATAAATAACATTGTGCACTCGTAGCCTTTAGGCTACATTTGTTTAGCAAGTTGAATAAATTGGAGTAATTATTATGGCGCTACAAACATCAGATTTTAACCCGTTTGACTATATGGAAACACAGCAAGAAATTAATACATTTTTAGAAGAGTGTTTAGCTGATGATGATCCAAATACCTTTATTGAAGCACTTGGCTTATTAGTTAAAAAACATGGCGTGAGTGATATTGCTAAAGCAACGGGGCTAAACCGTGAAAGCTTATATAAAGCAGTTAACGGTAAAACCAAGCCACGTTGGGAAACTATTTTTAAAGTGATGAAAGCACTTAACTTTCGCCTTACAACACAAGTTGCATAGTCTAGGTAGAGTGAAACGAAACCCTACGAATCACAAATATACTTACTCGCTCAAAAGCCAAGAGTATGTGTTATTTATTGTAGGCGTTTAGCTTGCTGACGCGCGGGCGATAGCCCGAATAAGTATTTGAATGGGTGTATGAGGTTACTATTACAGATAGCGCGAATACGTTTGGTACTTTCTAATGATTAGAAACCTTATTCAAGGTTTTGTCGCGCTGGCGACGGCAGCCAAAG
>NZ_AUTP01000008.1:0-1016 GCF_000498075.1 Pseudoalteromonas sp. TAB23 | reverse complement strand
ATGTTTGGCGGCGCACTGGCTGGCATTGCGGGCGCATATTTATCGTTGGCTTATACACCACTTTGGACTCAAAACATGACGGCAGGGCGAGGTTGGATAGCCCTTGCTTTAGTGGTGTTTGCAAGCTGGCGTATTGAGCGCGTAATGCTTGGCGCTTATTTATTTGGCTTTGCCAGCATTATGCACTTAGTGGCACAGGCATTTGGGTTGGCTGTGGAGTCTAACTTACTGGCCATGTTGCCTTATGGTGCAACGCTTATAGTACTGATTATGCTCAGTAAAAATAAACAAAAATTAAAAATGTACGAACCCATGTGGCTAGGTAAGCCTTGGCACAAGGGTCATTAAATTAATTACAAAATCAATAAGGTAAATCACCTGCTTCAACAGGATATTAAAAATATAACACGGAGAATAATAATGAAAAAACTTATAACGGCACTCGGGGTTGCATTGAGCTTAGGCATAAGCGCATCAGCTATTGCAAAAGATAGCGTAAAAGTTGGCTTTGTATATGTAAGCCCCATAGGTGAAGCTGGTTGGACTTATACACATGACTCTAGCCGCCACTACCTAGAAGAAAAGTTTGGCGACAAAATAGAAACTACTTTTGTCGAAAGCGTACCAGAAGGGGCCGATGCTGAGCGTGTTATTACGCAACTGGCTAAAAGCGGGCACGATTTAATATTTACCACGTCGTTTGGCTACATGAACCCAACACTTAAAGTGGCTAAACGATTTCCTAATGTAAAGTTTGAGCATGCTACAGGTTATAAACGCGCAAAAAACGTAAGCACTTACTTTGATCGCATTTACGAAGGACGCTACCTAACAGGTGTTATTGCAGGGCACATGAGTAAAACCGACAGCATTGGTTATATTGCTGCGTTTCCTATTCCGGAGGTAATACGCGGTATAAATGCATTTACGCTTGGCTTGCGCTCAGTAAAGCCTAATGCAAAAGTAAAAGTAGTGTGGGTTAATAGCTGGTTTGATCCGGGTAAAGAGCGCGAAGC
>NZ_AUTP01000007.1:0-1771 GCF_000498075.1 Pseudoalteromonas sp. TAB23 | reverse complement strand
CAGCTATTACTAAATAATGGTGGCTACGGCGACCAACAATTATTTAGTACAAGCGCCTTAGCGCAATTTTTAACGCCGCAAAGCAGCGACGAAACTTACGGGCTTGGCTTTAGGTTTGCTGGTAATAATCAAGCAAGGCGCTGGCACTTTGGCCCTTATGCAAGCGCGCAGGCTTATGGCCACACAGGTTGGACGGGTACAGTGACCGTAATCGACCCCGCTTACGACTTGGCTATTGTTTTACTTACTAATGCTCGCCATAGTGCAATTAAAGGCTCGCTAAAACGTTACGAATTTACAGGTAAACAATTTGAAACCGCACAGTACGGATCGGTGGTGTCGCTTATTTATGAAGCGTTACTAAATCAATAAGCTATCGTATAGGTTAAAACGTACTAACCGTGCCACCTTAAGTGATTTATTTACAGGTGACTTGAGTAAGCCAATCCATTAAGCTAAGCGGTCTATAAAACTAAGCCGGTTTATGTTGTTAGGCTTAACAAATAAGCGTTAAAACGCGTACAAAGCGAGGTTTACTCGCTAATAATTAAGGTTAACTTTTTATGCATTGGTATTCTATTTTACCGCCGCTAATTGCGATTGCTATCGTGTTTTGGCGAAAAGAAGTGATTATGGCGCTACTTGTTGCTGTTGCTTCTTCTGAGTTTTTACTCGCCTTTCAGGGCGAAGGTAATAGCTTGTTTGATACTTTTTTAAATACCATTGAACGTATTATTTCGGTTGCCAGCTCGCCAGGTAATACACGCATATTAATATTTAGTATTTTAATTGGTGCATTGCTTGCCTACATTCGCGAATCTGGCGGCGTTGCAGCAACTGTTAATATGCTAATGAACAAAGGCATTGCAAAAAGTAAGCGCCAAGTGGGCTTTTTAACCATGTTTACCGGCATTGCGGTGTTTATAGAATCTAACCTGAGCGTACTTACCTCGGGTATTTTATCGCGTGGCTTGTTCGATAAATTTAAAATGAGTCGAGCGCGTCTAGCGTACATTATTGACAGCACCAGTGCGCCAGTGTGTATTTTAATACTACTTAACGGCTGGGGTGCATTTGTACTTGGTTTGTTAGGTAACTACGAGCTAGGTGAATCGGCTGTATCGGTTTTGTGGGGCAGCGTTGGGTATAACTTTTACGCCATAATTACCCTTGTTATTGTTTTTTACACAATCGCGTTTGATAAAGTGCATGGCCCAATGAAAGAAGCCGAAGAAAAACTAGAGCTTCAAAAAACCGACTTAAAAGATGAAATAAAAGCCTCTAAAGCGCGTTATATGTTAATCCCGCTTATTACGCTCATTACCAGCATGGTTGGTTTTATGTATTACACCGGTAATGGTGTGTTGGCAGAGGGTAGTGGCTCTAAGTCAGTATTGTACGCAACGGTTTTAGCCATTGTTGTCGCTTACTTTTTAATGATTGGTTCTCGTAAATTTACGCACCATCAATTAGTTGATACCGGTTTTAAAGGTATGGGCGAATTAATGCCGCTAGTCGCTATTGTACTGCTTTCGCTTACACTTGGCGCAAGCTTAAAAGAGCTTGGTACTGGCGTATTTGTAGCGTCACTTGTTGGTGACTACTTACCTATTTACCTAATAGTACCGGTGCTGTTTTTAACCGGCGCAGTTATGTCGTTTACTACGGGTACATCGTGGGGCACGTTTGCTATATTAATCCCAATTGGTGTGCCACTTATTCAAGCGCTAGGTTTACCACCGTCGCTTGTGGTAGGTGCTATTTTGGGTGG
>NZ_AUTP01000006.1:0-796 GCF_000498075.1 Pseudoalteromonas sp. TAB23 | reverse complement strand
ATTGAATTAGAAAAGGATATATTAAAAAAGGCTACCGCTCTCTTGATGTCCGACTCCCTGAACAATTCTCGTTAATTGAGAAATTAAATCAACGAGAGCGTTACCCTATTAGTGTGCTATGTAGTGTATTTAATGTGCATCGTAGCAGCTATAAATACTGGGCTATACGGGATACGACACCGACACCAGAGCAAGTAAGGTTAGAGGCTGAAGTTAAAGCCATACATACAATGAGTGGGGGCTCAGCAGGTGCGAGGACAATCGCGGCAATCGCAACGAATAACGATTTTGAATTAAGCCGTTATCGTGCTGCTAAGTTAATGATTAAATTAAAGCTAGAAAGCTGCCAAGTACCTCAACATTCATATAAACGCGGCGGTAATGAACACCTTGAAATCCCAAACCTGCTTGATAGGCAGTTCGATGTTGTTGAGCCAGATACCGTGTGGTGCGGTGATGTTACATATATTTGGACAGGCAATCGCTGGGCTTATTTAGCGGTCGTTATTGATTTATTTGCGCGTAAAGTTGTGGGTTGGGCAATGTCATTGTCGCCAGATTCTAACTTAACGCTAAAAGCGCTTGAGTTAGCTTACGAAAGCAGAGGCAGACCAAGTGGGTTGATGTTTCACTCAGACCAAGGAAGCCATTATACGAGCTTGAAGTACCGCCAACGTTTATGGCGCTATAAAATCACACAAAGCATGAGTCGACGCGGAAATTGTTGGGATAATGCGCCAATGGAGCGATTTTTTAGAAGCTTTAAAACAGAATGGATGCCAAAGGTTGGATATGG
>NZ_AUTP01000005.1:0-9718 GCF_000498075.1 Pseudoalteromonas sp. TAB23 | reverse complement strand
AGCCGCCCTTTTAGATGGTAATAAACCTTTGGCCGCCGGTGTTATTTTGTTAGTCGGGTTATTAATTACAATGGGAATTGGTAGTTCGTTTTCAACAGTGCCTATTATTGCAACTTTGTTTGTTCCTTTATGTTTAGACCTCGGGTTTTCTGTTATGGCTACCGCTGCACTTGTTGGTACTGCGGGCGCTTTAGGTGATGCAGGCTCCCCTGCTTCAGACTCAACGCTTGGCCCAACATCAGGTTTAAATGCAGATGGCCAGCACGACCATATTAGAGACTCTGTTATTCCAACGTTTATTCACTTTAACATTCCACTGCTTATATTTGGCTGGATTGCTGCAATGGTGCTTTAAGTAGTATCCATGTAAGTATTCGTAAATTTAATTAAAAGCTGAAGATAACCAAAAAGGTATGTTTAAAGCATGCCTTTTTGGTTCTAACAATTCTTATCCCTATCAATTACTCCTCTATTTTGATTACTTTATTAGTCAATATTAACTGAGCTGTTGAGATTACATTTAATAAATATTTAGTATGATGTGTTCTTTATGGTTTTCTATATAAGCACCAATTAAGGTGCTTATACAATGTTACTCTACCGCGTCTTTAAAGCTCTAAATTACTCAAAACCATAAATCATTTTATCGCATACTACCGGTGTTGGTCTGTGATTATCATCGACAGCAACAAACGTAAAGCTACCACTAATGGCAGAGTGCTTATCATCTCTGTGCATAGTTTCTAATAGTATATCTACATCAACTTTTAAGCTGGTGTTACCTACATGGACTACTTTAGCAATTAACTCTGCAAAAGTACCTGCTGGTATCGCTTCTTTAAAATCAACTCTATCGGAAGATATGGTAACCAAAGGTTTACGACAAAAACGAGTAGCAGCTATAAATGCCACTTCATCCATCCACGCCAGTGCATCACCACCAAATAAAGTATTGTGATGATTGGTACGCCCTGGAAACACAGTTTTAGTTACCGATGTGGTTGAGTCTTCAATACGCTGAGCAATTATTGCATCGCGATTTACTTCAGTCATAATCTCTACTTTTTGTTTGCTAATGTATCTTGCATTAGTAATGCAGGATCAAGGCGTTCGCCTTTCCAGTTAAAACGCCAATCTAGGTGAGGACCCGTTACACGCCCTGTTGCACCAATTTCAGCCACTTTGTTACCTTGCTTAATTTTGTCACCCACTTTTACATCAAGCTTACTTAAATGAATGTAAGTTGAGGTAATACCATGGCCATGATCAATAATTAATGTACCGCCTGAGTAGTATAAATCAGGTTCAGAAAATACCACGGTACCACTAATTGGCGCGTAAACAGGAGAACCTGTTTTATTAGCGATGTCTAAGCCAAAGTGCGGACGACGAGGCTCGCCATTAAAATAACGCTGACTACCATAAACACCCGATATACGCCCTTCTGCAGGCTTTAACACAGGGTCTAAAAAGTACAGTAAATCAGAATCAACTTCTCTCGCCTTACGAACAGCAACTGCTTCGCGGCTTATACGTGCACTGACTTCTTTTGCCGGTGAAACATACTTCTTAGCCACGCCGGTAATTTTATCAATTTCATATTCACGCTTAGTTATGGCTAGCGGCTGAGAATGCGATTTACCCGTGTTATCTACCCATTTTAAAGTATGAGTCGTTTCAGCGTCACGCCCAAAACCAAATACAAAGTCACCATTTGGCGAAAGTTTTAAGCTTTTACCATCTAAGCTTACTGATTTAGCGTTTTCTAGCTTTCCAGTAACTAAACCGCCTTGTGTTAAATGCCCTTTTAACTCAAGAGCCATAGCACTAAAGCTAGCAGAGGCAACAAGCGCTGTTGCTAAAAGTGTTTTAAACATAGCTAATCGATCCTTTTCCAACACCTTCATAAGCAGTCACTTTCACTGCTTTTTCTGGATATTGGGCTTTAATTTGGCCAGCTACATGTTCAGCAATACATTCAACAGTGGTGTCTACTGGTAAAATGTCGCAACGGGATTCGCTAATCGCCATTTCAAAATAGCCTTGTGCCGACGTGTAAGCAAAACATACATCACCCGCTTTGGCTGTTATGTGTTTTAAATCAGGTGCGTTAATTTGATCTTCGCTGGTGGCTAAGTAAATATCTTCCCACTTTTGAGACCATTCTTTTTGCAAGCGCGGCATAGAGATGCCATCTAGGCTAATACCAATTTGAGAACGATGCCCATGAATAATACGCTGGCAATTACCGTCATGCTTTTTAAGGCCATGGCTGTAATGGTAGTAAAAACTTTGGCTGTGTTCAGGCTTAAGAGACAGCTCAATTTTTTCAATGTTATCTGGTAGCTTCGGTAAAATAGTCGCAATTAAAAATTCAGTAACCGATTCAACCGTTACTTCGTCTGCGTTAATCATGCAATAAGCTTGATGAGGAGCACTCATAGCTAAGTGATTATTTTCACCAAATGTGCAATCGAGTGTTTTATGCTCGTCAAATTCAGATACAGTGCCATTAAGCCCTGTAGGAATTGCTAAACGGTGATCAATACACTCATCTATAATGCCTTTAATTTGCTTTTTAACTAAACCAAAGTCTAAAACCATAGACTCTTCGTTAAGTTTACCGTGCAAAGTTAAATCAACAATCCAGCTCTCGCCAACGGCGCCGCGTTTGTTACATAAGTAAGAAAAATCAATCACAGTTAGTGAGTTAACAAAAAGGATCATAAACTTCCTTTAGACTGGTTATAAGACAGCGTTAATTATAATGATTTCTGATTGTAATTGCGCGGTTTTATAGTGCAAAAACCAATCGCGTTGATTGATTGATGATTTAATATGCAATATTTTGATTTTTTAACTGCTCCGAGTTGTTTAGCGTACAAGTGTACGCTAAAGTACTTGGCAATTTCTAAGCGAAGATAAGTGTTATGGAACCTAAAAATAGCTATACAAAAGAAGAGTTGATCCTGTGTGGTCAAGGTGAAATGTTTGGTGAAGGTAACTGCCGTTTACCAAGTGACAACATGTTAATGATGGATCGCATTACCTCTATTACTGCTGATGGTGGTATTCATGGGAAAGGCGAAATTGTTGCTGAGCTTGATATTGACCCTAGCCTTTGGTTTTTCGATTGTCATTTTAAAGGCGACCCAGTAATGCCAGGTTGTTTAGGCCTAGATGCTATGTGGCAACTAGTTGGTTTTTACTTAGGTTGGTCTGGTGGCCCTGGTCTTGGCCGTGCGCTAGGTGTGGGTGAAGTTAAATTTACTGGCCAAATTTTACCAACTAATAAAAAAGTAACTTACCGTCTTGTAATGAAACGCGTAATTAAACGTAAATTGTTTATGGGCGTTGCCGATGGCACAGTAGAAGTAGATGGCCGAGTAATCTACGAAGCAAAAGATTTAAAAGTGGGCTTGTTCCAAGACACTAGTGCATTTTAATTTTTAAACGCACAAACAAAAAGGCCTCCAATGTGGAGGCCTTTTTGCTTAAATTCGATTATTGATTTTAGGTTTTGTACATGTTGCGGTTTTCAATCGCTTCACGCCAACCTCCTAACCACTCTGATTTTGGATCTACTTGTTGATAAGGGCATAGCTCTTTTGAGCGACCTGCTAAACCTGCTTTAAAACCTTGAGAATGAGCTCTTTCTAAACGATCTCTTTTCTGTCTCTTCATCGGTAATATCCTCACCTTTTTATTTATATATTGTGTAGCATTAGTGAAATCTACATTTAATGAATAGTTAATAAAAATGTAAAATTCAAATTGTAAAAGCAATTAAATTGTTTGACTTTAACTAAGCTGCTGATGCAAAAATGAATTAACATTTAAAAAAGTAAGTGGTCATACAACATTTAATTTGACCGGTTCGTAAAAACAAATTGGCGATTTAATAATCGCTAAAAAGCACTTATGTGCTTTAATTGTGACCGACTAATATTGACTAAGTTCCAAACAAAAATGTAATCGTGACACTTTTATTTCATTAATTTTAAATTAGTAGCCCGCCCCTAAATTTGAACTATTTTTAAACAATTTAAATTTATACTTGATTATTTAAAGTCGATCGGTCTAATATAAGTTCATGAACAAAAATACATCAACACCAATACGCCGTGGTCGCCCACCTAAAATAGCCAGAGAAAACGCCGATACAAAAGCGTTACTTATTCGCACGGGCCTAGAAACATTAACTGAGTTTGGCTTTAGCGCCACGGGGCTCGATACTATTTTAAAAAAAGCAGCTGTACCTAAAGGCTCTTTTTATCATTACTTTAAAAGTAAAGAAGCCTACGGTATTGCGTTAGTTGATGCATACGACAGTTATTTTATTGCCAAGCTTACCCATTACCTACAGCAAGAAGATGTTCCCCCACTTGAGCGAATCGTTAATTTTACCCAAAGCGCAATTAAAGGGATGAAAAAATACGATTACAAACGTGGCTGTTTAGTCGGTAACTTAAATCAAGAGCTTAACCATTTAAGTGAAGAGTTTAAAACCAGATTAATGCAAAGCTACACCGCTTGGCAAAACCATGTAGAGGTTTGCTTAAACCAAGCTAAGCAACAAGGCACTATTGCAAGCCATGTAAATACAAAATTGATGAGTGAGTACTTTTGGATAGGTTGGGAAGGTGCTGTTATGCGCGCCAAGCTCACAAAATCAAATACTCCACTTACTTTGTATACAGAAATGTTTTTACGCGCATTATTAACCTAATGTGTTTTTATTTACCAATTAAAAGACGATCGGTCTAAAAGGATATCCCATGAGTAACCCAATTAAAGCCATTGTTATTAATAAAGAAGATAATAACTATAGCGCTTCATTATCAACTATCGAACATAGTGATTTACCAAACGAAAACGTATCTATCGACGTGCTATACAGCACACTTAACTATAAAGATGGTTTAGCTATTACGGGTAAAGGCCCCGTTGTACGTAGTTTTCCTATGGTGCCAGGTATTGATTTAGTGGGTACGGTTACAAATTCC
The DNA here is from genome assembly GCF_000498075.1 of Pseudoalteromonas sp. TAB23. Lineage (NCBI taxonomy): Bacteria > Pseudomonadati > Pseudomonadota > Gammaproteobacteria > Alteromonadales > Pseudoalteromonadaceae > Pseudoalteromonas > Pseudoalteromonas sp. TAB23. Next base: position 4,712 of record NZ_AUTP01000005.1, on the reverse strand, counting down.
ACCAGCGATGAATTTAAAAACGGCGATAACGTAATATTAAATGGCTTTGGTGTAGGCGAAAAACATTGGGGCGGACTTGCTCAAAAAGCGGCACTTAATAGCGATTGGCTAATCCCCTTGCCTGCAGGTATTTCACCAAAACAAGCAATGCAAATAGGCACTGCGGGTTATACCGCTATGCTAAGTGTTATAGCACTTCAAAAACAAGGTATTACGCCTGAATCTGGCGAGATACTTGTAACTGGTGCTAATGGTGGCGTAGGCAGCTTTGCTATTTATTTATTAAATCAACTTGGGTTTAATGTAACAGCAGCAACGGGCCGATTAGATCAAAGTGAGTACTTAATAGAGTTAGGCGCTAAACACGTAATTGACAGAAATGAGCTATCAAACCCAGGCAAGCCTCTGCAAAAAGAGCGCTTTGCAGGGGCAATAGACTCTGTAGGTAGCCATACACTGGCAAATATATGTGCATCATTAAAATATGGAGGTGTAGTAACCGCCTGTGGACTTGCACAAGGTATGGATTTACCAGGGTCTGTTGCGCCATTCATATTACGTGGCATATCGTTAATGGGGATTGATAGCGTAATGCGCCCTAAAGCCGACAGAATTGAAGCATGGGATCGTTTAGCTAAATTAGTAAGCGCTGATTATTTAGATAAAATTTCGACAGAAATATCACTCGAACACGTAATCGATAACGCAGAGCAACTTATGGAAGGTAAAATTCGTGGTCGTGTTGTAGTTAATTGCCAAAGTTAAGCTATTTACTCTGTTAAAGCCTCGTTATTAAATTTATAATGCAATTTGTATTTTAATAACGAGGCAACACCTATGAGCAACCAAGAACTTTTCAGTAATAACCCACTGCAAGGCGTAAAATTAGAACAAGTGGTTGAAGAGCTGGTTGAACAATACGGGTGGGAACTCCTACACGCTTATTTACAACTTAACTGCTTTAAAAATAATCCTGATGTTAAGTCTGCGGTTAAATTTTTACGTAAAACACAATGGGCACAAGAAAAAGTAGATAACTTTTACCTTTACCGCCTTAAAAACTTACCTAAGCCTGATGATGTTCAATACGAATTACCACCACGAGATCGTGTGATCCCAGCTGATCATAAACCGGGTGAGCCGTGTGAACTTAGTTTTGTTGATGCTAAACGTATTGTAGAGAAAAAAGAATCTAAGCAACGTGCTCGCGATCGTAAACAGCGTTCTAATTCTAGTAACCCTTGGGGTAACTAAAAACTTACTAATTTAAGGTTGAAGAGCTGTTTATAAATAGCTCTTCGACTATTTTCTCATTAACTTCAATTATTTCCGTGTTACATAGCCAATAAATAACAATTAATATCCTCGGTTTTTCCAAAAATCTGTTTCGGTGCGCTCTGCCTCTAATGCCACATTAAAAGTTTTATCAGCAATGATTTTTCCATTTAGTTCAATCGTCATACGCCAATCACCCAATTTATTTTCTATTGGCAACCAAAGCGTATCGCCTAAATAAAAGTTCCAATTACTGTTTTTAACGTATACATCGCCTTCAAAAGGGTCCATTACATCACCGTTACTACCTGGAATATCAGGATGGTAAATACAGTAATGAAGCTTTTCGCCTTTACCTTTTTTAATATTTACGATTAAGCCAAACTCAATATCTACCTCAGCTATTACATTTGTTGTAAATTGCTCTATTTGCGGCAACGTTTTACTTTCACTATCCCACTTTGAGTAAATGCCGTGGCTTTGAAGCGTTACTACAGGTTTTATTTTAGCCATTTAGGTAGCCTTTTATATTAGCTATTTTGGCATTAGTTTAACTTTTTGAAATTTTAAAATAAAACACATTCTCATAAAGTTAAATCTCAACTTAGCTTTAATACTCCGCCTATTTACATAATTGCTAATTTGTCATCATTGTTTACACACTATTTGCACAATTGCTGATTATTGTTTGAGTAACTTAATTGATCAGGTAGGCAGCAATGAAACAATACGCACTTAATAATAAAAATCGAAATAGGATAAATGCTTTAAAGCTCACTTCTCTTGCTTTAATTGTTTCATCGTAAGTTGCATGTGGAGGTGGAGAAGGCATAGCTGATAGCTCAGCAACTACAGAAAGCTCATCACAAACCACCACAGATAATGGCACAGGTACCAGCAGTTCAACCCAAAGTGTACTTTGTGAATATAGCTACAGTGAATATAACGAATCAGAGTCAGTACAAGCCACCAGCGCAGCAGATTGGTCATGCACAGGAACTACACGCGACTTAGTAGCTAATGGCATACCCGATCACGAAGTAGGCACATTCCCTAATGCTGATAACCCAAATACTATTTCTGAACAATCAGTAAATGAAAGCTACACACTTGAGCCTATAGAAACAACACAAGCAACCATGCTTGGTGGTCCTCGTGGAATGATAGGCGTTGTACTTAATGGCATTAAAATAGACGCTGGTACAGGCGGAAGTTGTGATGATTCTGGCACCGATTGCGATTTAGGCGACAACAGCGGCAACTGGAATATAGAAGCCCTAAGCCAAGACACGTTTAGTTTTGGAACAGACGACAACAATGCACATGTACAACCCGATGGCACATATCACTATCATGGTATGCCAGAAGGCTTTGTAGCAATGCGAGGTGGCAATAGCACCACTATGACTCTAATAGGCTGGGCAGCAGATGGCTTTCCTATATATGCACGTTACGGCTATTCAGACTCAAGTGATGCAACTTCAGCCCTAACCGCAATGACCGGTAGCTATCAACAGGTAACAACCGAAAGTGCAAACCGCCCTTCTACCGATATATACCCGTTAGGTACATTTGCACAAGATTGGGAATACGTAGCAGGCTCTGGTGATTTAGATGAATGTAATGGCCGCGTTGGTGTAACGCCTGAGTTTCCTGATGGGATATACCACTACTACGCAACAGACACTTACCCATTTTTTCAACGCTGCGTTAAAGGCGAAGTTTAGTTAGGAGTAAGTTATGCCTTATACAAAAAGAGGTCTACTGAGTATGACTACTTTGGGTTTGTTGATTATGCCAAATTTAGCAAACGCACATTTAATGGTTGCAGAGCACGGTACGCTGAATTTTGTTGATAATAACGTGTTTATTGTGCTTTCAATCCCTATGTCGGCTTTTAAAGGGGTTGATGAAAACAAGGATGGCAAAGTATCAATAGTTGAGTTCAATGCTCATAAAAAAAAAATAAGTAAGCGAATTAAAAAGAACGTTTATTTAGCGGATCATCAATATAAATTTACTATTGACGGACTTTTGCTAAACCCAGAAGCGTCTCATACACATAAAAACGACAATATAGACCAAGTAACCATTACTGGGCGCTACTCTTTGCCTAGTAAACTAACCAAGGTTAACTTTAACGTTAAGCTATTTAGTAACAATGAGCACAAGCAGCACTATCAAATTACAGCGATTAAAAAAACGCAAAAGCTAACTCATCAATTTGAGCTATCACCAACGTGGCCCTTTAGTAAGGTGTTTAATAATTAGTAATACTTACCTAAATAATTAAGTGGCAAAGAGTACAAGTTAAACCAATTTGTGCTCTTTTTTATCTTTGTCTTCTTATTTAACACTCTTTAGTGAAGTGTTCTTTCTATAAAGATACAAGCTTGGGGTTTTTAGGAAAGTAATGCTCTTGTTTCTGCTCACATAAACTAAACTCACGGGTGTTTTTATATGGGAGCTTCATAAAGCCCGCAACACCCACGTCCGTAATATTTACCGCGTATTGCATAAGTTTATTTAGCAAACGTTTAAACTCAACCTCTTTGCTCGAATCGAGTAAGCGGTAGTAATGGTGAATCTTCATTCTGTCCGGCAGTGCTTCAAAAATAATACACCCCGTATGATGAATTTGGTTAAGCTCAAATACGCACTTAATAACTTTTTTAGGTAGCTGTAGTTGCTCATCAGGGTCTTTACCGTCTTCAAAGTATGAATGCGGGCGGGTTATGTCGTTTGCCTTCATGCTTACAACTTCGTATTCAAGCTCTGGTAGGCTATCAAACTTAAATGCACCCGTGCCATCTCGCTCTAATTGAATGGTTTTACGGGCATCAAACAAACAACACTTAAATAACCCTTTTTGATTAATCGCTTGCGCAAGCATCACCGTGTTATTAATCGCATCACTAAAGGCATCACCCAATGATTCGTCATGCATAATTAAAGACGATTCAACAAACATCGACTCATCCTTCCAATGAAAACTAAGCCCACCAACAACAGGGTACTTAGCTAATCGGCTTATTGATGCTAAAAATGCTTTTTCGGTATCGCCGGTATCAAACAAAAACTCTTTATAATAACGGTCAAGTTGAGCATCGTTTATATCAAGTAATTGCTGATTATGATCGGCCTGGCGTAAAAACTGTTTTCGTGAACTATATACAACCGTGTCGGGTTGCTCGGCCTTGCCATACCAAAAAGGAATGTCTGCTTTTTTTTGTTTTTTATCAAGCTCAGGTAAATACGCTTTAGCCATAGTTGTAATATTACGCATAAAGTAATCACCGGCACCATCACGTTGTGCCTTACTTTTAGAGAGCATACCATCAATCACTTTAGCCAGTTCTTTTGGGAGCCCTAAGCTGCTTGCAGGGATGGCTTGTGCACCAAAGCGACACGACTGCGCCGACGCTAGCGCATACAAC
>NZ_AUTP01000004.1:0-1207 GCF_000498075.1 Pseudoalteromonas sp. TAB23 | reverse complement strand
CTGGCAGCAATACCCGCAACGCCCGACGCCATTTTCATGGTGCCGCGTTGGTAGTCGTTGGTTAACCCATTTAAGCTATTGCTTACTTTGGCAATAGGCTTTGTTATTTGGTCAATCATGCCAACGGTAAACATTAGCGGTTGCGGTAAACTCATCTACTTGCCCCCAAAGGCCTTGCACACAGCATTAGTGATAATGTTTTCTAGGTTTTCGCGCTGGTTTTTATACAACCAACCAGCCCGGGCTAGGTTATGCTCGTCGTCTTGCTCATATGGCAAAAAATGACGACGTAAAATAAACAGTTGTTCAAGCTGATTCGAGTCGATTGAATCAATCAGCCCTTCTATTTTTTTACAGCAATTTCCAGCACTGGCGAAAACTCAGCTTTAAGCGTTGACGCAATTTGCAGCTCAGAACCTGGTGAGCTTTCAAGTACCTTTTTAAGATCTGCTTTTTGCTTGTCGTCAATGGTGCGCATTACCATGTTGTGTGATGCTGCGGTCATTGAGCCGCCGCGTGCAACGAGGTCTACAAAGTCGCTGTGATCTTGCACTGTCATGTTAAAAGTAAAGTCAGTACCGGCGATGGTTAATATAATTGCTTGTTTCATGGGTTAATCCTTAGATTTGGTTAATAGTCTTTCGAGTGTTTCAAATCCGTTTTGTAATTGGCGCTCCATGCGTTCGGTTAATTTGTCAAAATCGGTTTTAGTGGCATAGGTTTCGGCCACATGGGTTTTATGATCGCTTAGCTCTTTGGCTGTATCTTTATTTGCTCTGCTCAGCGCCACAATAATGGGCACTAATACACTCAAAATTAACGCGGCTGTTGATATGGCAACCATTATCCACTGACTCATTTTGCTACTCCTTTAATTTTTTCGACTGTCCTTAAACTTGCTAGGCCAAGTAATGCTAGGGTTAATTCCATCATTACATCGGTTGGCAGTTCTGGCGTTCCTGCATCTGGCATAATCCATTGCAAAATAGGGTTAATTAAAAACGTGAACAGAAAGCCAAAGCCACATACCCATAGTAAAAATGGGCGAGCACCTGCAACAAAAACAGAACGATGCTGAGCTGCAAAGGTGTTTGCTAAGGCTTGCATTAACATCGGCTTTTGTTTTATTTCAAGTAAGTCATTGCTTAGCTGCTGGCGTTCTTCGTCTGATGTAAATAACGCATCGCCTGCTTTGCCAATGGCTTCT
>NZ_AUTP01000003.1:0-953 GCF_000498075.1 Pseudoalteromonas sp. TAB23 | reverse complement strand
TTCACGCTCAGTCATTACTTTTGGTTGTGCTGAATAAGCAGGGTCGTTTGCTGCTGCTGGGCCTGCTAATGCCTGCGTGCGCGGCTCTTCGGTTTCAACAATTGCTGTTACTTTAGGCGCTGCATAATTTATAGGACTGTTTGGCGCTATGTATTGCGAACTTGCTTGCTGAGCTGGCGCGCTTGCTTTACTGATAACGCTTTGCCCGTAGTCGCGGCTGTATGCTTGGTCGGCACTTTGCATAACCATTGTTTGCGGCTGAACTGCTTGGGTTACTTTGGTTGCCTTTACTTCTACTTCGTCGTCACCAAAGCCAAAGAAATCTTTTATTGAGTCGGCTATACCTTTTAAGCCGCCTACTTTTTCACTGAGCCAGTCGAATGCCTTGCCGTAGCCCTTCATCAGCATGCCCATTGGTGTAAACCCAAATATGGTTTTGATGATTTCGAAAAAACTACCTAGCGGTGATTGCACTGCGGTCCACATGCTACCGATTGCACTGCCTAGCCAAGTAATGCCATTAATTAATTTGGTTACTCCCCAAATAACTAGCTTTATAGGTGCTAGCACTAAATTTAGTATTGACCCAAAAATTAAGCCGAAAACTTCGCCTGCTGATGTTATGCCCTCTAGCGCTTCGCTTGACTTTTCAACCGGTGCAAATAAAGACGCAAACCAGTTAAACGCACTTTTAACGGCGTTTATAATTGGCGCGAAGGCATCGCCAAGCTCGCTAAACAAGTTAGTTACTGGCGCCATACTGTGCACAAAGCCATCCCAAAAGCCGCTCATAAATGCTTTAATTGGCTGCCAATATTTATAAATAACAAGCGCCAATATAGCCACCAATGCAATGATTGCGCCTATTGGGTTGGCGATCATTACTGCGTTTAAAAACCCCATTATTCTAGTTACGCTAAATAGGCTGCCTGCAAAGCGCCCAAAGCTTGCGC
>NZ_AUTP01000002.1:0-1920 GCF_000498075.1 Pseudoalteromonas sp. TAB23 | reverse complement strand
CAGGCGAAAACCTCGATTATGATGATATGGATAAATATCAACCGGGCGAGCTGAGATAATCAGCTCTTTCATGATCATATAGCGATAAGAAGAAATAATAATGAATAGAAATCTTCTCATAAAGATAATGCTGTTTTTGTCGTTATTTTTGCTAACTAGTTGCAGCGATGACAAAAAAACAGTGCGATTAACTTTAGCACATACATTAGACACGCGTCATGTGGTACATCAAGCAATGGAATATATGGCTAAACGTTTGGCATTTTATTCTAATGACACAATGGAAATTGTTATTTATCCAGGTGGTCAGCTGGGGTCTGAACGTGAACTCATTGAGTTGTTGCAAATCGGTAGTTTATCAATCACCAAAGTGTCGGCAAGCCCACTGGAAGGTTTTGTACCAGAAATGAAAGTATTCGGCATTCCGTATGTGTTTCGCGATAGCGAACATTTTTGGCGTGTACTTAAAAGCGATTTAGGCACCGAGCTACTTAATAAAGTAAGCACTGCAAGGCTTAAAGGTTTGGGCTATTACGATGCAGGCAGCCGCAGCTTTTATACCACCAATGGCGCGATTAATACCCCGGATGATTTAATAGGAAAAAAAATTCGCGTGTTAAATAGCCCTACAGCTGTGGCGACAGTACAAGCGTTAGGCGGCGCTGCAGCACCGATTGCATGGGGCGAATTGTATGCCGCACTGCAACAAGGTGTAGTTGATGGCGCAGAGAATAATCCGCCAAGCTATTACTTATCTCGTCATTACGAAATCGCTAAATATTATTCGCTGGACGAACATACGTTTGTTCCTGATGTGATTTTAGCAAGCTTAAAAGTTTGGAACTCACTTAACAATGAACAACAACAGTGGTTAACCCAAGCAATGGCCGACTCAGTTGAGTACCAACGTTCATTGTGGCAAAACGCATCTGATGAGGCGCTTAAAGCCGTGATCGCAGAAGGCGTACAAGTGACTTATCCTAACAAACAAGCGTTTCAAGATAAAGTGGCTGATTTTCATGCTTCGTTCGCTGATACAGCGGTTGCAGCTCACATAAAAAAAATAAAAAGCATGTAGGAGCAAACAATGCGACAACTCAACACACACTTAAATCGCATCATCGAGCGATTACTGATTTTGGCCATGATAGCAATTGTAACCGTTGTTTGTTGGCAAGTATTTTCACGATTTATTTTACGTGCACCGAGCTCATACACCGAAGAGTTAGCGCGTTTTATCCTGATTTGGATTGGGATCTTGGGCGCTTCGTATGCGTATCGCACCAAAGCACATTTAGGGCTTGATCTTTTTTATCAAAAAATGATCCCGTCACTTAGGTATAAGTGTTCATTTGTAATCGAAATCTGCGTGCTGATCACGGCGTTAAGTATTTTAGTGTATGGCGGCAGCCAATTGATGATGTTGAGCTTTGAATTAAAGCAAATGTCAGCGGCGCTTGAGATCAACATGGGTTATGTGTATATCGTTTTACCGCTGAGCGGGGTGTTGATTGTGATTAATTGCATTGAAAACCTCATCAATTATGCACAGCAAACATTCACGGAGCAAGCGTAATGGACTCAACAGCAATTGTTTTAATCGTTTGTTTTTTTGTATTGTTATTTATCAATGTACCTATTTCTTTGTGTATTGCGCTATCAACATTAGCAGCGTTATTAATGCACATTGATTTTACGCCTGCCACCACGACCATAGCCCAGCAAATGGCCGGTGGCATTGATAGTTTCGCATTATTGGCAATCCCATTTTTTATCTTGTCAGGATTGATAATGGGCCAAGGCGGTATTGCTAAACGGCTGATTGAATGTGCTATGGCGATGATAGGCTTTTTACCCGGCGGCTTGGCACTCGTAAATGTAATGTCGTGCATGTTATTTGGTGCAATATCAGGATCTGCC
>NZ_AUTP01000001.1:0-2442 GCF_000498075.1 Pseudoalteromonas sp. TAB23 | reverse complement strand
CTCTGTAATCGCTGCTTCAGCTTCAGCTACTAGTGCAGCTAGTGCCGCGTCGTATGCAACTGTGTCAGTTACAGCAACAGATGCATCTGTTTGCAACGATGTTGCAGAATCAAGAACTTGTTGGTAATCAGAGCTTTGAGTAACTAACGCTTTTGCAGCAGTTACATAACCTTGTGATTTAACGAAAATAGAAGCCGCTTTAGCTGTTAAATCAGCTGTAGTAGCTTCATTTTTTAGTAATGTAACAGCACTTACAAATGCAGCTGCGTTATCAGCTGTAAGAGCATCGCCACCCATTGCTTGAACATCTGCAAGTGAGCTTTGAGCTGTTTCAATGCTCATCTCTAATGCAGTAAGTGCAGTTTGAGAAGCAGTAACTTCTACTGTTAAAGCAGCTGCTAGAGCTGTATAAAAGTCATCTCCAACTGTACATTCTTCGCCAGTACAACCAATTACTTCTAGTGCTTTTTTAATTTTCACTGCAGCGGCTGCAAGACCAGCATCAGTTGCTGCACCATTTTTAACAGCTTTATCTTTAGCAGCTTTTGCTTTTTTGGCAATACCTACTGAATTAGCGGCAAACGCATCAATTTGTGCCTGTGTTGCGCTAGGGTTGTTAGCAGTGAATGCCGCTTTTAAAGCGTCTTCAATTGCAGTTTCATCGCCCGTTGCTATAGCAACAAAAATATTTGCAGTGTTTGTAATAGCTGTTTGTAACATTGTAGCTATTGCAGCAATACCAGCATCAGTATTACCTTTAAACTGGCCTGATTTAATACCAGCTTTAATGCTGCTCATTACATCACCAATTGAAGGTAAACCTTGAATTGAAGATGAAAGCTGTGCAATTGCTAAAATACCGTCAGTAAGTTCTTCTTCGCCATCAACATCACTTAAATCTACAGCGCCGCCGTTAGATAAATCACCAATAATAGCTGCAAGTAAAAGTGCAGCGTCTTGACCCATTACTTGTACAACAGTATCTAAGCTTGCTTTAGCAATTGCGTCTTCATCTACACTTGAACCTGAGTCAAGAAGAAGAGCCGCCACTAACGATGTTAAGAAAGTAACATTAGCTTTATAAAAACCTGCAACATTAGGACCGCCAGCAGCACCGCTTGCACCAGATGTATCTGCTTCAACAGCTGGAATAAATTTAACAACTGAAAGCTCTAGGTCAGTTTTGTACCATTCGCCAAACTCAATCGCAGTATCGCCATCATTTACGTCATCTTCTTCTGGCGCTACATCGTAATCGCCACAACCTACGTAAGCATCACAACGTAAAAAGCTATCATCGCCTTCTGCAGACGTTTTAACAGTAATGTAAACTGGTCCAGTAAAGTCATCATCTAAGTAGATGCTATAACGGCCGCTTTCATCAGTTAATACTTCAGGGTTAGCAGCAATTTTACTTGCTTCTACTGCAGCATCAGCAGCACTTTGTGATAATGCTTCTTCAGAAAAAGACTCAGCCTCTGCTGAAGCAGCTGAGCGAAACGCAACAGGAACGCTTTGACCAGATGCATCTAAAGTCATTACAGTTACTACTGCACTTTTCATTGAACCTTTAACAGCTTTACCTGTTACTTCAATGTTGAACTGTGCATCACCTGTTGCAGTAAAAGATTCTACAGGTGTAACAGGAATGTTTCTGTCATTGTCCGAACCACATGCTGTTAAGCCTAATGTAAGTGCAACTGAAGCTGCAATAGGTGTAAATTTGATCGTACGCTTTACCATTTATTTCTCCTTGATAGCCTGGAATGAGTATCAGAAATTAGTTTAGTTGATAGTGGCTTGTGTAAGCTTTTATGTTTGAAAAGCATTAAAAAAGTACACAATCATAACCTTTGTTACCAGAACATTAAAAATACCATTAAGCTATATAGTTATGCTACATATTTATACGTTTTATAGAAGTATTTATCTTTATTCTATGAGCTACTTCTTTATCAGCATCTCTATTATTCAACAACCTATAGACACTCATAAAGAACCAGCACATATTGATACAATATATTCACTTTATTAAATGAATATTACATACAATTTAGTTTGTTAATTATATTCTTCAAGTAAATGCGATGGATGAGAGCTAAAAAAGAGGATAATTCGAAAAATTAATAAAAAAGGATTGTTTATATGGAGGGTTAGTTGAATGTACTTTAGCTAAGCAAACGTTTATAAAACTTGTTTACTCAACTAAAGTAAATGTTTAGTTGCGTGTAACTGGGTCAGTTATTAGTAAGGGACTCTTACAACCCCTTCCATTAATACCCGTGCACTTCGGCTCATACTTGCTTTGGTAACTAGCCAGTTGCCTGCATTATTTTTAGCCTCTGCACCTACTTTTAGCGTGCCCGACGGATGACCAAAGTTAACTTCACTTAATGCGCCGCCACCAGCGGCTATATTTACGAGTGTGCCTTCAATTGCTGC